>DASSJW010000466.1:0-6080 GCA_035690995.1 Xanthobacteraceae bacterium | reverse complement strand
AGCCGCTGCGTGAAGGCGGGCGCCGAGGTCATCGCCCCCAACGGCCGCGCTTTCACCGAGGAGAGCATCGGAATGACGCTTGCGGTCCGCAACCTGATGCACGACTTGAGGTCGGCGGGAGAGGTGACGCGCGGACCGCCTCCATTCTCGCCACGAGACCGCTCCACCTTCCTCTCCACGCTCGATGCGGCGATCCGCCGGCTGCAGCGCGTGCCGCCGCAACAGTGAGACCAGGCCGCGAATGGCGCCTCCCCTCATTCAGCTCAGAGATATCGCGCTGACCTTCGGCGGCACTCCGCTGCTCGCCGGCGCCGAGCTGACCGTCTCGGCCGGCGAGCGCGTCTGCCTGGTGGGTCGCAACGGATCGGGCAAATCGACCCTGCTGCGAATCGCGGCCGGGTTGATCGAGCCCGACCGCGGCACGCGCTTCCTGCAGCCGGGAGCCACGCTGCGCTATCTGCCGCAGGAACCCGATCTCGCCGGCGCGGCAACCACGCTGGCCTATGTGGAAGCCGGCCTCGGCCCCGGCGACGACCGCCACCAGGCGCGCTACCTCCTGGAGCAGCTCGGTCTCGACGGCAGCGAAGACCCCGCGCGCCTCTCCGGCGGCGAGGCCCGGCGGGCGGCGCTCGCGCGCGCGCTGGCGCCGGCCCCCGACATCCTGCTGCTCGACGAGCCCACCAACCATCTCGATCTCACCACCATCGAATGGCTCGAGCGCGAGCTGCTGGCACGCCGCTGCGCGCTGGTCACGATCAGCCACGATCGCCGGTTCCTCGCCAACCTGTCGCAGAGCACCATCTGGCTCGATCGCGGCAAGACGCGCCGCATCGAGCGCGGCTTTGCCTCCTTCGAAGCCTGGCGGGACGAGGTGCTGGCGGAGGAAGAGCGCGAGCAGCACAAGCTCGGGCGCGAGATCGTGGCCGAGGAGCATTGGCTGCGTTACGGCGTGACCGGGCGGCGCAAGCGCAACATTCGCCGGCTCGGCAGATTGCAGGCCCTGCGCGAGGCGCGCCGCACCCATCGTGGGGCGGCCGGGAAGGCCACGCTCGCCGCCGCGGCCGCGGACCGGTCGAGCACGCTGGTGGTCGAAGCCGATCGGATCAGCAAGGCCTATGACGGGCGGCCGATCGTGGCCGACTTCTCGATCCGCATCCATCGCGGCGACCGCATCGGCATCATCGGCCCGAACGGCAGCGGCAAGACGACGCTGATCAATCTGCTCACCGGCACGCTGGCGCCGGATGCCGGCAGCGTGCGTCTCGGCGCCAATCTCGCGATGACGAGGCTCGATCAACATCGCGAGAGCCTCGATCCGAACGCAACGGTGGCTGAAGCGATCAGTCACGGACGCGGCGACACCATCGTGGTCGGCAGCCAGACCAAGCATGTGGTCGGCTACATGAAGGACTTCCTGTTCGCCCCCGAGCAGGCACGCACCCCGCTCAGCGTGCTGTCCGGCGGCGAGCGCAGCCGGCTCATGCTGGCACGCGCTTTGGCAAGGCCCTCGAACGTGCTGGTGCTCGACGAGCCGACCAATGACCTCGACCTCGAGACCCTCGACGTGCTCGAGGAGATGCTCGGCGATTACGAGGGCACCATCATTCTCATCAGCCACGACCGCGATTTCCTCGACCGCGTGGTCGGCTCGGTGATCGCTCCCGAGGGCGGCGGACGCTGGACGGAATATGCCGGCGGCTACACCGACATGCTGGCACAGCGCGGGGAGGACCTGACGCGCGCGGCAATGAAGCCGGCGACATCGAAGGCGGTGAACGAGGCAAAGGAGGCGCCGCCGCGCGAAAGCAAGCCGGGAAAGCGCAAGTTGAGTTTTCACGAGAAGCACGCCCTCGAGACGTTGCCAAAGACGATTCTCGCGCTCAGCGCGGAAGTGCGCGCCTTGCACGGACGGCTGGACGATCCCGGCCTCTATGCGCGCGACCGCAAGTCCTTCGAGGAAGCCTCCGCCGCGCTCGCCGCCATGCAGAGCGAACTGGCGGCCGCGGAGGCGAAGTGGCTGGAGCTGGAAATACTGCGCGAGGAGATCGAGGGCGGATAAGCAATCTCACCCTTACGCGCCGCCACCGGGCTCGGTTTTATTTGCTTTCGTGCGGTTGCCGTCGAGCACCGATGCGTTCATCATGCGGGCTCGGTCATCGAAGGAGATTGCATGAGCGATGTTCGCATTGCAGCGGCGTTCGATGCCAACTTGCCCAATCTCGACAGGACAGTTCGCATAAGCTCGTTCTACGACGCGCAAGTGTTCGTGCGCAGGTGGGCGATCAGGGACAAGGACCGTGTCATTCGTGCGCTGCTCCGCCGGATGGAACGGGCCAACAGCTCGGAATCGGCGAACAGCGCCATCGAGGACTTGAAGCGGGAGCTGGCTGCGAGAGGCCTGTTGCCGGACCCGGCCGCCCCGCTGCATTGAACGGGCCGCCGCCTGCGGGCGTGATGATCAGCGCGACCGGCGCGTCGGGCCGCCGGGGGATTTCGACTTATCCTGCCGCGTTGCCGGTCGAGCGCATTCCCTTCAAGAGAATAGCGTCGCCGGCTTGGTCGACAGCTCGAGCTGGCTTTCCGGCACCACGCGCTCATGCGGTTCGGCCGCACTCTTGACCCGGTACTGAGGATCATCCTCGTTGTCCGGAATGAGACGGATGATCTCGTAAGTGCCCTTGGCGGCGCGACGAACAATGCTGGGAATGAGATCGACGGACTGTCCAACCTGAAACTTGTGCATGCCAAATCCTCTCATTGAGCCCGCACATCTCCACATGGATGCGATCGAGCCTCTGCATCGGCAACCGGCGCGGCGAAAATAGCGGGGCGCGCGATGTGTTGCCGACAATGCCCGCGAGCGGGCCGACTGATGGTGAGCGGCGATGGTTGGCGTCAGCTGTCCGGCTTCAGGCGCCAGAGTTGAAAACCGGTCAGTTTGATCGCCTCTTCAATGCGGGCCCGAGAAAACCGGTGCGGGGGATGCTGATCGGACCGGAGCGAGCCTTCCGCGCCCCACGGGCCGTGGTTCTTCGGCAATTTGCTGCCGGTCGGATCTCCGGCGAATGCGTGCAAGTTCGAGGTTTCCGATACGAACATATAGATCTGCATTGAAGTCTTCCTTTCGTGGGCCAGTCATGAACAGTCGGCGCGCTCCGGTCTCGCGACGCCGTACCCGCCACGTGCCCCTTATGAATTTGCTGCCCCCCGCAAGATTGGAAGGGGGGTACCAGCATCCGTAATCGCCTTGTGCGACCCGGGAGGGCGCTTCCGCACCCGTCCAAACTCGGGGTTTCAACGAAGAAAGTATACTTCACCCAGCCACAGCCGTCGATAGATATTGCTAGCAAGGACGCCCAAATGGGAAATATTTCCATGAAAAGGCTGGCTTTCCCGAGCAATTGATCTTATGTCCTCTAGGTCGTTTGGGGACGAGTGCTCAGGCTAACGTCTGGTATTAGTTGAGATTGACACGCCCAGCGCAGTTCGCGATGCGATCTCGCCCGTATCACTCGCCGCTCATCCCTTCATGCGGGGCGTTTAAGGACATCCCAAGGGGCACAGGCGTTCGCGGCCCTTTTGCCTCCACCGCTTGACCATCACGGATCGCATCCCATCGATCATGCTCGCTGAAAAGCGTGCAGACCGTTCGCCAACCCAAGGAGACTGAAGAATGGCACCACGCCAAAAGACGATAACCATGGTACCCGACGCGGACCAACCGGCGCAGGAGGTCGTGGGTCAGGGCAAAAAGCCCGACAAAGGCCAATTCCGCCTGCAGGTCGATCGGCAGACCAAAGCGACGTACGGCACCTACGAGGCCGCGGAAAAAGCCGGTCTCGCGATCAAGCAGGGCCGCCCCATTCTGCAGGTTGCGGTCTACGACACGATCGGCGGCATCAACAAGATCATCGAAGTGCCGAAGACTTGACCTGGACCGCGTTCTATTCTCGCGTCAGTTGCTGACGCCAATTCTTATCCGGACGGACATGGCGTCATAGCTTGAAGCGACGGCGGGCCATTGCGCAGGCGTCGTCTCCCGGAACGCACGCCCTGCAGACGTCGGGTCTCACCGCATAGACCGCGCACGACGTCGCGACACCGACGTCTCCCACCAGCGCCGCGCAGCGATCACCCTCGCAGCGCATCCGACCCAAGCTGTCATCGACAAAGGCGCGCGGGATGCGGTCGAGCGCGGCGTCGTCCTCCAGCGAGAACCGTGGCCACTCCGCCGAGAACGAGCAGCACGCTCCACAGGCCTGGCACATGGCCTGCGCATCCTCGCCCGGTGCCGGAAGTCCGCTCATGGCGTAGGTTTCACCCGCGATAATCGCCGCTCATTCGCCTTGACGTGCTTGCGATAGCCACGAACGACCGACCGCGGCGAGCCGCCGGTCGCCAGCGTGGTCGCCGCTTCAGCCAGCGCCGTCGTTTTCTCCATGACCATGCGATGTGCCTCGACCTGCGCCGCCGGTCCCCCCGCGGCGATTTTCGCCAGCCTCAGGCCGATCACCCGCTGGGTCTCGAAACCCAGCAGCACCGCGTCCAGCGTCAGGCCAAACCAACTCTTGAACATTCACTTCTCCGGTTGATGGACCCTCGAGCAGGGCGCCCTGTCGCTGGCGCCGTGCTCCGCGGGCAGCCGGGCTCGGCGGCCCGCATTCGCATCGGCGCTGCGATGCGCGGCCTTCGCCTGTGCGTCGGTGCAACGGGACCATGGGCACGTCATGGACCCGGATGCGCGTGCAAGCAAGCTTGCAGACGGCCGCTCATAACGCGCACCTTGCGCCGATCGAGCCCGGGGAGATCAGCGGGGACCTTTTTGCCCGCGCCGGTTGCGAGGGCCGGCGTTCAACGCAGCGACCGGTCAGCCAACGGGCCAACGCGATAGCGCCGCCGTGCCCGCCGGCGTGAGGCCATACACGCCGCGCTCGACGCGGAAGAACCAGCCATAGACGTTGTGCAGCAGTATTTTCGCGGCATCCGGAACGGCGGCCCTGACCTCGGATGTGCGCCGCGGACCGTTGGCAAGCGAAGCGGCGCAGGCCAGCGCCCGCTGGCGGTAGGCGGTCATGATCGGCGACTTCGACGATCCGCCGAGCACCGGATCGCCGAGACGCCGCCGATGTTCATTGACGAGGCGCGAGCGACGTTTCGGATCGCGGCGCGGACGCCAGGGCCCCGGCTCGACCAGCACCTCGACGCGGCCGGTCGCGGACACGCCGAGAAGTCCGAAACCCAGGAACCGGCACAGCTTGCGCACGCGCGGATCGCGCTCACGGCCGGCGCGCGCGGACGCGCGCACCGCAAGCCAGATCTCGTCGCAGGCCGAGGTGCGGTTGATACCCTGCAGCACGAGTTCGAGGTTGAAGCCGAGCTTGAGCTCGCCGACCACGACGATGGGCGGCTCGTCCGCCCGCAACGCGACCAGATCACAGCCGCAGATTTCGCCCTTCACGTCGAATCCGAGGCCTTCGAGAAAGCGTTTCACGGGGGCGTAGAGCGCCGTTTCCCGCATGCGGGCTATCGGTTCTAAGGCTGGCTGATGCAGCATGGCTTGAACACCGGCGTGAGGACTGGCTTGCGCCGCCCGTCGGGACGCCGCGAAACCATGTCGCCCCGTGGTAAATGCATCGTTAACACGTCGCGCCGGCGCAATGCCGCGATGTCCGCTTACACCTCGTCCTGCGGCTGCCGGTAGACGTCGGCCGCCGCCTGCCGGCTCACATAGCCGTTGTGCACATCCTCGCGCACGGCCTCGGGCGCACGCTCCGCCGGCGGGCCGAAGCCGGCGCCGCCGCTGCGCTCGAAGCGGATCACGTCGCCGGCTTTGAGATGCCGGGTCTCGATCGCACTCAGTTCCTCGCGGTCGGGCCGGTCCGGGTTGAGGATCACCCGCGACGCTCGCGGGCTTCCGCCTCCGCCGTGACCTTGCGCGGCGAAGATGTGATTCGACGAGCGCACCGTCAGCACGCTGTCCTCCAGCACCTCGAACTCGCGCGCGTAGCCCAGGCCGCCGCGGTAGCGGCCGGCACCGGCGGAATCGCAGGTGAGCTCGAACGCGCGCACGCGCAGCGGAT
>DASSJW010000465.1:0-9865 GCA_035690995.1 Xanthobacteraceae bacterium | reverse complement strand
CACGGCTTCTTCCCGATCATTGTCGTCATCGTCGCTGGCGTGCAGAACATCAAGCCGATCCTGCTCACGAGCGCGCGCTCGATGGGCGCAAGCCGTTGGCAAGTGCTGCGCCACGTCATCTTCCCGCACATGATCCCGAGTTTCTTCGCCGGCATGCGGCTCGGCATGACCGGCGTCCTGCTCGGCGTGCTGCTGGCTGAGCTTTATGTCTCGACCACCGGCATCGGCCACTTCACCACGCTGTTCACGCAGAATTTCGACCCGACCCGACTGCTCGGCCTGATCTCGGTTCTCGCGGCCATGGCCATCGTGCTCAATGAGATCGTGCGCCGGGCGGAGGTCCATTTCGGGCGCTGGCACGCCGACTGAGAGGAATATTCTATGGCGGAGAAACTCAGGCTGACGATCGCCTGCGGCGATTACGAAATCGTGCGCGCGCTCAAGGAGGGCACGGTCGAGCCCGACGGCATCGATCTCGTCATGCTGACCGGCATGGGCCCGCGCGAGCGCCATTGGCGCATGGCGCGCAAGGCCGAATTCGATATCTGCGAAGCCAATGTCGGCGCCTATTTCATGGAGCGGGATCATGGAGTACCGCTCACGGCGATCCCCGTGTTCCTCCACCGCCGCTTCCGGCACGGATTCCTGTTCGTCAACGCCGCCGCCGGCATTCGCGCGCCGAAGGACCTCATCGGCAAGCAGGTGGGCGGCACGAATTTCCAACCCGCTTCCAACATCTGGATGCGCGGCATTCTGGAAGAGGAGTACGGCCTGCCGCACCGGCAGGTGACTTGGATGGTCGAGCGCAGCGAGGACGTGGCCTTCACGCCGCCGAAGGACCTTCGCATCGAGATGATTGCGCCGGGAAAGAAGCTCGACGTCATGCTGGCCGAGGGCGAAATCCCGGCCATGCTGTCGCCGGAGCTGCCGCGTTTGTTCCTCGCCGGCGACAAACGGATCGTTCGTCTCTTTCCCAACTACAAGGACATCGAGCTCGCCTATTTCCGCAAGACCGGCATCTTTCCGATCATGCACGTGACCACCATCCGGCAGGAGATCGTCGACAAATATCCCTGGGTGCCGACCAACCTGGTGAAGGCATTCGAGGAGGCCAAGAACATCGCCTATCGGCGGATCGCCAATCCACGCATGGTGCCGATCGCCTGGGTGCGCACCGCGCTGGAGGAGCAGGAAGAGGTGCTGGGGCCCGACCCCTGGGCGTACGGTCTGACGCCCGCCAACCGCAAGAATCTCGAGACCGTGCTGCGCTACACGCATCAGCAGGGCATGATCAAGAAGATGCCATCGCTCGACGCATTGTTCGCGGATACCGACCTCGGCGACGCCGGCGGCCCGGACGGGATTTGATGTGAAGTCGCGAGCTTATCCGACCGGCCGCGCTCGTCCCCGCTGTGACCATCCTCAGCGTGAGGCAGAGTCATGACCTTCGACCAACGCCTCGCCGCTATCCGCGCGGGCATGATCGAGCACGAGCTCGACGCGATTGTCGCCATCCACGACGGCGCGCATTTCATCGAGACCCCCAATCCGGTGTTGGTGCTGAGCGGCTTCAAATCGCTGGGGCCCGCGGCCGTCGTCTTGCCGCGCGACGGCGAAGCCAGCCTGATCGTGACGCCGGCGTGGGACGCCGATCGCGCGGCCGAATGCTGCCCAACGCTGCGCGTCATCGCCGCGGATGATGTGGCCAATGCGCTGACATCCGCGCGAGACCACGGCAGCCTGCGCGGCGCGCGGATCGGCATCGCCGGGCTCGCCTTCACCCGCTGGGACATCGCCGGCCGGTTGGACCAGGTGCTGCTGCCTGCAGGCTCAGCCGACGGCATCGTGTTCGATGCGGCGGCTGCCAAGACGGTGGAAGAGGTCGCCCATGCGCGCGAAGCCACCCGTATCGCCGAACTCGGCTATGCGCGCCTCGTCGAGATCGCGCGGCCCGGCATGAGCGAGGACGCGCTTGCGCTCGAGCTCAAGTGGTACACCAAGACGCTCGGGGCCGAGGACAATTTCCTGCTGCTCTGCGCCGGTCCGCGCAACGCGGCGGTGGCGCCGTCGAACGGCCGCACGATGCAGCGCGGCGACATCCTGGTGGCCGAGATCACGCCGAGCTATCGCGGGCAGCTCGCACAGATCTGCCGCACCGCCACGCTCGGCCCGGCGAGCGCCGACCTCAAGCACAAATACGATTTGCTGGTGCGCGCCATGAACGCGGGCATTGGCGCCGCCCATCCCGGCGCTCCGATGGCCGCCGTCTGTCGCGCCATCAATACGGTGCTGGAAGCGGAGGGCTATGGCGAATATTGCCACCCGCCGCATATCCGCCGGCGCGGCCACGGCCTGGGCTTCGGCTCGATCCGGCCGGGCGATGTCAGCCTCGACAACGATACCGTGCTCACCGAGGGCATGGTGTTCATGATCCATCCGAACCAGCACCTGCCGGAGACCGGATATCTGCTCTGCGGCGAGCCGGTGCTGCTGACCGCACACGGCGCCGAACCGCTGACGCAGCGCCGCTCCGCGCTGGTCGAAATCGGTCTCTGAGGCTGGCGGGAGCGAGCATGCTGGCAATGAATCCGACGCTGCTGATAGGGCCCGCCGACTGGGATCCTGCCAGGTTCCCGCGGGAGGAGTTCGCCACGCGCGCCGCTGCATTTTGGCGCGCCAATCCATCCGCGACCGGCGCCATCGTCTACGGCGACCGCGTGAACCACGCCGAACTGGCCTATCTCACCAATTTCACGCCCAAGCTCGAGGCCGCGCTGGCGCTGATCCCGCGCCAGGGATCGCCGCAGCTTCTCGTCGGCGGCGGCGCCAACATGTTGCCCGCGGCAAAACCGCTGACCTTGGTCGAGGACTTGCGACCGCTGCGCCATGTCGGCAAGACGGTGGCGCAATGGGCGCGGGAGCACGGCGGCGACGCGCCTGTGCTGATCGGCAGCGCGTTCATGCCGTACGCGCTGCACCAGGAGTTTGCCGCCGCGTTGGCGAGCAAGATTGGCGACAAGACCGCCGAGCTTCGACGGCTCATGGGCCGCAAGAGCGCCCGCGAACTCGCGGTCCTGCGCGAGGCCTGCGCGACGCTCGACGCCGCCATTGCCGCGATGCGCGCGTCGCAGGCCGCCGGCGCCGGCGTGACCGCCACGATCCTCGCCGGAGAGCAAGTTGCCAACCGCGCCGGCGCGCAGGACATCCGCACCTTGTTCAGCCTCGACGGCGGGCGCACGCTGCGCCCGTTCGAGACCTTGGTCGAACGCACGGTCGATCCGCTGCAGGTCTATGTGGCGGTGCGCCGGCTCGGCTACTGGACGGAAGGACTTGCCGTTCTCGCGGCCTCGCCGCATCCGTGCGCACAGCGCGCGGGCACCGTCCTGCGGGAGGCCGTCAGCCGGATGCAAGCCGACGCGCGCTGCGGCGAGATTGCGCGCGGCATTGCGCAAGCCGACCTTGCGCTTCACCCCGTCACGGCGCGCATCGCGGGGAACGCGATCGGGTTGGCGCTCGAGGAGCCTCCGCTGATCGCTGCCGGATGCGAGGAAAGGATCGAACCCGGCGGAGTCTACAGCCTGCGGGTCGGGCTGTCGGACGAGCGCGGCCATGCCATCGTGTCGGCCATGGTCGCCGTCCGCGACCGCGGCAACGAGGTGCTCTGGTCATCGCCGGAGGCGGCACGATGACCGCGCTGGAGCAACTCGGCAGCGCCCTCGCCGGCACCGCCACGCCGTCCGCCGCCGCGCGCGACCTGGTCGAGCTTCATCTCATCGACACCGTCGGCGCCTGGATTGCCGGCGCGCACACCACCGAAGGCCGGGCGCTGCTGCGCTTTCGTGCCGCGATGGACGTTCCTGATGGCGACGCATTGGCGCTCGATCTCGCGCGCCGCTGCGCACTCGCGCGCCTGAGCGAGATCGACAACATCCACCTTGCCTCCATGACGACGCCGGGCGGGATCGTCATTCCCGCCGCGCTCACCCTGGCGGCCGCGACGCCATCCGCTACGGCTGACGATGTGATCGCGGCGATCCTTGCAGGCACCGAGGCCATGACCCGGCTGGGCCGCGCCCTCGACGGCCCGGCGATTCTCTACCGCGGCATCTGGCCGACCTATTTCGCCGCGCCGTTCGCGGTCGCCGCAGTCGCCGCGCGGCTGCGCAGGCTCGACGACCGGGTCACCGCCCATGCGCTGGCGCTCGCGCTCATACTCGCGGCACCCGGCGTGGGGCACCACAACGCGGCGACCACCTCGCGCTGGTTTGCCGTGGGCCGGGCCGCGCGCAATGGACTGACCGCGGCGCTGGCCGCGCAACAGGGGTTCACCTCCGACCTCAAGCTCGGCGAAAGTGCCTTCCTCCCCGGCATCTACGGCGTGAAGCCGGACCTCGCCGCGTTCACCGACGCGCCCGGCGCGGGCGCGATCCTGGCGGAGGTGTCGTTCAAGCCGTGGTGTGCCGCGCGGCAGACCATGGCCGCGACCCAGGCGCTGCGGGAGATCATCGAGAGCGGCGTTCCGCCCGCGACGATGGAGGAGGTCAGCGTGTCCGTGCTGCCGCCTCAGCTCAAGATGATCGATCATGGCGTCGTCGCCGGCGATCGTGCTTCGTATCTCACCAGCCTGCCCTATTGCATGGCGGTCGCGGCGTTCGCGCCGGACATGGCATGCGAGGTCCAGCAAACCCCAGCGCAACTGCCGGCGGCCGTTCGTGGCTTCATGGAAAAGATCAAGCTGCAGGCGGACGAGAACCTGCTCGCCGGCTATCCCCGCACGTGGGCGGCGCGGGTGAACGTCATCGCCGGCACCGCGCGGCACGAGCGCACCGTCACCCATGTCCCCGGCGATCCTGCCCGCCCGTTCGGTCGCGCGCAGGTGCGCGACAAGTTCATGCGCTTCGCGGCGCCGCTGCTCGGGACGCCGACAGCCGAACACATCCTCGCGCGCTGCGGCAGCGCGCTCGCCACCGGTGAATTTGCCGCGCTGGTCGCGGAGATCGAGAGCGCCGCCGCTGTCATTCCGGGGCCCGAGCGCAGCGAGCGAGCGCGGAATCCATAATCACCGTCCGGCGGTATGGATTCCGGGCGCGCCGCCTTGCGGCATCCCGGAGTGACGCCGAACGAGGGGCGGTTACGCCGACCTGGCGTCGTGCACGGCGCGTTCTGCCGCCAGCCGCTCCGCGCGCAGCTTCCCGGTCGCCGCCATGTCCACCTCGAAGGTTTCGGGATCGAGCACCACGCCGTAAAGCGCCGCCGCCGACTCCACCGTGACGTAACCCTGGCGGACGTCGTTGCGGACCTGCTCGACCGGGCGCTCCAGCGCGCTGCCATAGCCGCCGCCACCACCGGAGCGAATCTTGAAGGCGTCGCCCGGCTTGAGCTGCGCCACCAAGACCTTGGCATTGGGGAAATCGGTCTTCCATTGCCCCGCGATGCGCAGCTCCACTGCGTTGCCGTCTCCGTCCTGTCCGCCGTTCAGGCCCCAGGGGCGGCAATGGGCGCGATCGCTCTGATTGTTGACCATCATGTTGGTGCGTGCGCGCACCACGCGCTCGACACCGAGCCCGCCACGGTGGCGGCCGGCGCCGCCGGAATCCGGCACCAGCGCATAGCGCTCCACGACGATCGGAAACTTGAATTCGGCCTGCTCGTTCGGGCTGTTGTGGGTGTCGCCGTCGTTGATGCAGACCGTGCCGGAGACGCCGTCCTCGGTCATCTTGGCGCCCCAGCCGCCGCCGAGCGGCCCGAAGCTGCCGATGAAGAACTCGGATGTCCTGTTGTTGATGCCGTGAAACGACGACGCCAGGAGGTCGGCGTGGTGGCCGGCGATCACGCGGCCTGGAATCGCCGGCGCCAGCGCCTTGAAGATCGTATCCACGATGGTCATCGGATAGGTCATCCACCAGCGCATGGGCGCTGGCCGCACCGCGCTGATCACGCGGCCCGGCGGCACGATGGTCTTGAGGCTGCGGAACGAGCCGTCGTTGATGGGATAGTCCGTGGGCGAGGTGAGGCACTTGTAGGCGACCTGCGCGCAGGCGTAGCCGGTGGTAATGCCGGAATTGTAGAAGCCGCGGACCTGTTTCGAGACCTCGCTCAGGTCGACGGTCATCTCGTCGCCCTTGACCACGACGCGCACGCGGATCGGCACCTTCTTGCCGAGATCGATGCCGTCATCGTCCATGTAGGACTCCGCCTCGTAGACGCCGTCGGGGATCGTGCGCGTGTGCGCGCGCGCCATCGCCTCGGCGTTGTCCATGATGGCGGCGATCGAGCCGAGTACCGCGTCGCGTCCGTAGCGTTCGATGAGCTGCAGGAAACGGCGCTCGCCGGTCTTCACCGCGGTGACCTGCGCGCGCAGGTCACCCATGGCCCGGCTCGGCAGGCGGACATTCTGCCGGATGATGTCGACCACGGTCTGATTGACCACGCCGCGGTCCTGATATTTGAGGATCGGGATCTGCAGTCCTTCGGAAAAAATATCGGTGCTCATGCCGCCGAGAATGCCGCCGATATCGAGCCAATGCGCCATGCAGCAGGAGAACCCGACCAGCTCGCCGCGGTGGAAGATCGGCAGCGTCAGCGTGACGTGGTTGAGATGGCTGCCGGTGAGATAGGAATCATTGGTGACGTAGATATCGCCGGGACGGATGTTATCCGCGCCGAAATGCTTGATCTTGGCCTTCACCGTCTCGGCCATGCCGCGGATGAACATCGGCAGCCCGATGCCGATCGAGATCGTCTCGCCTCGCGGCGTGAACAAGCCGGTGGTGAAATCGAGCGCCTCGTAGATGATGATGTTGTAGGCGGTGCGCATGAGGTTGGTCTTCATTTCCTCGGTCACCGCAATGACGCCGTTGCGCACGATTTCCGTGACGACGGGATCGTGCCTGTCCTTGTCGGTCCCCCGGTGCCGATGGCCCGGCTTGCTCCGACTGCGCTGCGGGCGTTTGGCGCCCGGCTTGGACGCGGCGGTCTGTGTACGCTTTGCCATGGCTGTCAGCGGCCTCCCGCCACCTTGATCATCAGATTTCCGTAGGCATCGACCTCGAGCCGATCGCCGGGCAACAGGACCGTGGTCGAGGCATGTTCCTCGATCAGGGCCGGCCCCGTGATCCGGTTGCCGGCGGCAAGCGCGGCACGCGCATAGGTCGGGGTCGACTGATATTTGCCGTCGAGATAGACCGGCCGTTTCCCGGTCGCGGCGGATTTGTCGGGCGCGCTCGTGCCGCGGCGGATCTTTTCCTGCGGAGGCTTTCGCATCACCCCGGTGACGGTACTGCGCAGGCTCACGATCTCGGCGCGCTCGTCCGGTGCCGAGGTCCCATAGCGCAACTCGTGCATGGCGTCGAAGTGGCGCTTGATCGCCACGCGGTCGGCGCGCTCGAACACCTTGAGCGGCAGGTCCACGGTGACCGCGTGCTCCTGGCCCACATAGCGCATGTCGACCGCCCGCTTGAGCGTGATCTTCTGCGGCTTCACCGAGCTGCTGGCGATCGCGGTGCGGCCCTGGTTCTCCAGCTCACGATAGATGCGTTCGATCCGATCGAACGGCGCGTCCTCGAGCCGCGTGAACCAGGTGCGCACGAAATCGTAACGAAGGTCCGAGAACAGCATGCCGAACGCGGAGAACACGCCGGGCGCGGTCGGAATGATCACGGTCCGGATGCCGATCTCGCGCGCGACCTCGACGGCGTGCAGCGGCCCGGCGCCGCCATAGGCGACGAGCGCAAAGTCGCCGGCGTCGAGCCCACGCTCGGTGGTGACGCCTTTCACCGCGTAGGACATTGCGGTTGCGGCGATGCGCAGGATTCCATCGGCCGCCGCGGTCACGTCCATGCCGAGCGGCTTTGCCACGCGCTCGAGCAGCGCGCGCTTGGCGGCCTCGACGTCGAGCCGCATTTCGCCGCCGAGGAACCGGTCGGCCCCGAGCCGGCCGAGCACCAGGTTCGCATCCGTCACCGTCGGCTCGCCGCCGCCGAGGCCATAACAGGCCGGGCCCGGCGCCGCGCCCGCGCTTTGCGGGCCGACACGCAGCCCGCCCTCCTCCACCCGCGCAATCGAGCCGCCGCCGGTGCCGACCTCGAAAATGTCCATCATCGCGATCTGCACCGGCAAGGCGCGGTCATAACCGCCGATCAATGCCGCCCCGGTGGTGAGCGCTTCGCCCTTGTGGATGACGCCGGCCTTCGCCGTCGTGCCGCCCATGTCGAAGGCGATCGCGTTCTCGAGGCCGAGTGCATGGCAGAGCGCCTGGGTGCCGATGACCCCGGCAGCGGGCCCCGATTCCAGCATGCGCACGCAGTGGTTCTTCGCCTGCTGGGCGTCATAGAGGCCCCCGGTCGACTGCACGATCAGGAACGAGCCGGCAAATCCCTCGCTGCGGAGGTGACCCTCGATCTCGCCGATATATCTGCGGACAATCGGTCCTACATAGGCGTTGGCCACCACCGTCGAGCAGCGCTCGAACTCGCGATATTCCTCGGACAGCTCATGCGAGGCGGACACGAACATCGTCGGATGGTTCTTCTCCAGGATCGCCTTGGCGCGCGCCTCATGCTCGTGCCGGGCATAGCAATTGAGAAACAGGATCGCGGTCGCCTCCACGCCGAGCCCATCCAGCATGCGGCCGAAGCTCGCGACTTCCTCGTCGTCGAGGGGGGTCTCGATCTCGCCGTCGGACAGCACGCGCTCCTTGACCTCGAAGCGCAGCGCCCGCTCGACCAGGGGCTCGTGCTTGCGGAAGTAGAGATTGTAGGCGTCCGGGCGGTTGATGCGGCCGATCTCGTAGATGTCGCGGAAGCCCTCGGTAATGAGCAGCGCGGTCTTGGCGCCTTTGCGCTCCAGGATGGTGTTGATGGCGATGGTCGAGCCGTGCAGAAACAGCCCGGCGGATTGGTAGCGACTCCCGGCTTTGTCCACCCCGGCATTGATGCCCTCGACCAGGCGCTGCGGCGTCGACAGAGCCTTGCCGAAGCTCAGCTTGCCGGTGCGTTCGTCGAACACCGCGATATCGGTGAAAGTGCCGCCGATATCGGCGGCGAGACGAAGGTTCGAGCCCTCGGCTGGGGGGCGACTGTGCTGCTTCATGGTCAGGTTTCAGGGTGGGACAGGCGGGCGTGAATGGTCTCCCCTTGCCGAACGGAAAGGGACCGGACCTGCGCCCTGGCTATGGCGGCGGGACCGCTCAGCTTTAGCAAGCCGAGCGGCCGCTGGCGAGACGGTGCGCGAGGGGACGCAAGACCGCTGATCCCGATGCGGTCCGAACCCCGATCTGACCGCCTGGGTTGGCGTCTGGGGTGTGCCGGATTGTTAACCATGTTCGCTTGGTCGCGCCCATGGGCTACGAGCCAACGAGGTTCGGCGCCCGACCCAAATCGCACCTGGTTCCTCCTTTCGCCAGCCCACCGAATTTCAATAAGTGGCTGATTTGTCTAATGTTTCTCTGGAAGAAAATTTTACCATTCACCGGAACCAAGGAATACCTGGGACGTTATCCGCGTCAGGTGGGGGTCCGACCTGGACTCACTGAGGGGTTTTCAACTCATGGCCGGATCTCCCGGTCGCGCGAGACCTATTCTGCAGCAGAGCTCTGCATCCCTCGCGCTGCGCGGGAGAGGCATCGTTATCGATTCGCACGGGTCCGCGGCGAAGGTCGGAATCAACCGGCCGATGCCGAGTTCCCATCTGCAACGTCCTGGCTTACGAGTCGAAGCTCTCGACGGGGTCATGGTGCGGCCATGACAGCGCCCCTGCGCTCGTGACATTGTGCCGGTTCATCCGCGCCGGAGGAGACACCATGCAACCGAACCGTGAACCGGTTGGCGAAGCTAAGAGCAATGGTGCCGCGCCCGGGGCGCTCCCC
>DASSJW010000464.1:0-4305 GCA_035690995.1 Xanthobacteraceae bacterium | reverse complement strand
CCGGCTTGTCCTCGCCGGCGTGGGGCCTCTCTTTGACACTGCGCTGAGCGCGTCTTTCAAATCGAGGCGGCGGTCGCTTGCGCAGCAAATCGGTGAAGGCTTCGTCGGCAATCTTCTGAAAACTCATCGTCCGGTCCCGCGCCAGCATATGGAGCGCCTGCCAGGTCTCCTCATCGAACTGGACGCGCTCGCCGACCATGGACTTACCTGCTCACGCGGCGGTCACCCCGGTCGCCCTGGCCCGGCTTGGCGATTGTCTTGGCCTTGCGGCGCCGGTCCTGGGACAGCGAACGGCCGACATCGTCGCTCTCCTTGAACCGCCCTTTGGCGTTGCGGCGCACATAGCGCTTGTCGCCCTTGTGTGGCTCGATCAGTTCGCGTTTGGCAGTCATGGGGTCACTCGTCTCACCCGGTCCGTCTCACCCGGTCCTGGTGGCGGAAGCGTTCCGGCACCGGGCCTGGCCGGAGCCATTCGCCGTTTCGGACGTTTGTTCCTCACGATGCCCGCGATTGACACCCCCGAAGTCATCAAGCTCCTGCGCGAATTCGGGCAGCGCGTGGCCCTGCGCGGCGGCAACCCCTACCGCGCCAAGGCCTACGCCCGGGCGGCCGAGAGCCTCGGCACACTGACCGTGCCGCTGGCGCAGGTCATCCGCGAGGGCCGCCTCCGGGAAATCCCCGGCGTCGGGGAGGCCATCGCCGACATCATCACCCGCCTGCACCGGACCGGCAGCCATCCGGGGTTGGACGCCATGCGCGAGGAGATTCCGGCCGGCGTCCTGGAAATGCTCTCGGTACCGGGCCTCCGTCCCGAGAAGGTGATGAAGCTGTACAAGGAGCTCGGCATCACCTCGCTGGCGGCACTCGAGGAAGCGGCCCGCGCCAATCGCCTCAAGGGCGTCAAGGGGCTGGGACCGGCTTTGCAGGCCAAGATCCTGCAGGGCATTGCCATCAGCCGCGGGGCTGAAGGCCGGTTGCATCTGCACCGGGCGGCGCGCCTGCTGAACAGCGCGGAAGAGCGGTTCCGCCAGGCCCATCCGGATCTCAAGCGGATCACACCGGCCGGCGACTTCCGGCGGGGCTGCGAACTGGTCGCCGATCTCTGCATGGTCATCGAGGCGCCCAATGCGGCAGCCGAGACCATCCGCTCAGGCAGCCAGCTCCAGGTTCATCTCACCGACCCTGCGCGCTACGGCATCACTTTGCTGCATGCGACCGGGTCGGGGGCGCATCTTGAACAACTGGCAGCGCTGGCAGCGCGGAAAGGTTTCGTGCTGGACGAGTCGGGATTGCATCGTGCCCGCAAGGTCATCGCCAGGACCGAGGAAGAGATATACGCGGCACTCGGCCTCGCCTTCATCGAACCCGAGCTGCGTGAGGGCAAGGACGAGATCGCTCTCGCGGTTGAGCAGGATTTGCCGAAGCTGGTTACGGACAAGGATTTGCGCGGCATCTTGCATGCGCACACCGATCGCTCCGATGGCGTCGATACACTAGAAGTGATGGCGGAAGCGACCCGCGCCCGCGGCTATCACTATTTCGGAGTCGCCGATCACTCGAAATCAGCGCACTACGCCGGCGGGCTCTCCGTCGATGAAATCGACGCGCAGCACGCCGAGATCGATCGCCTCAACAAGCGCTACGGCAAGAGCTTTCGCATCCTCAAGGGCATCGAATCCGACATCCTCGCCGATGGCGCGCTCGACTATCCGGACGAGGTGCTGGCCCGCTTCGATTTTGTCGTCGCCAGCGTGCACGGTCGCTTCAAGCTCGACCGCAAGACCCAGACGCAGCGCGTCATCCGTGCCGTTGAAAATCCTTTCACCACCATCCTTGGCCACATGACCGGGCGGCAGTTGTTACGCCGTCCGGGTTACGAAGTTGATATCGAGGCGATCCTCGCCGCATGCGCGCAGCACGGCGTCGCGGTTGAAATCAACGCCAATCCGTGGCGGCTCGATCTGGACTGGCGCTGGCATCGCCGGGCGCTGGCCTTCGGCTGTATGATGAGCATCAATCCCGACGCGCATTCCACCGACGAACTCGATTTGACGCATTGGGGGGTGGAAATGGCGCGCAAAGGCGGCGTGCCCGCCGACCGCGTGCTCAATGCCCTCACGCTTCCCCGCCTGATGCAGCATCTCAAGCGCCGCAAGACCGTCCAGGACCGCGCGGCCTAGAATAGACAGGAGCATTTATGCCACGCGCCTATTGGAAGGGCTATTTGCGTCTCTCGCTCGTGACCTGCCCGATAGAGCTGTTTCCCGCGACCTCGCAGGCGGAGAAAACGCACTTCCACCAGATCAATACCAGCACCGGCCACCGACTGCGCCAGCAGATGGTCGATGAGCAGACGGGGCGCGTCGTCGATGCCAAGCACAAGGGCCGCGGCTACGAACTCAGCAAAGGGCATTACGTCCAAATCGACGAAGACGAGTTGAAGGCGGTCGAGATCGAAAGCACGCACACGGTCGATATCACCGGCTTCGTGCCCAAGGCCGACATCGACAAACGCTATCTCGACAAGCCCTACTACATCGCCCCGCAAGGCAAGGTGGGCGCTGATGCCTTCGCGGTCATTCGCGACGCGATGAAGGACCAGGACCGTGTCGCGCTGGCTAAGATCGTGATTGCGCACCGCGAGCACATCATTGCCCTCGAACCGCTCGGCAAAGGGCTGCTTGGCACGACGCTGCGCTATGATTACGAAGTGCGCGACGAGAAGGATTATTTTCAGGCGTGCCATCGCCGCGCGTCAGCAAGGACATGGTGAGCCTCGCAGCGCACATTCTGGAGACCAAGGAGACCAAATTCGATCCGCGGAAATTCAAGGACGAATACGAAACAGCGTTGAAGAAGCTGGTGCGCCGTAAGGCGAAGGGTCATACCATCGAGGAACCCGCGCCGGCGGAACGCGCCGACAACGTCATCAACTTGATGGACGCGTTGCGGCAAAGCCTTGGCAAGCGCAGACCCTCAACCGGACACAAGCGCAGCCGGGGAAAATCTAAGCGGACCCGAAAGGCCGCTTAGCATCAGGAGGTTTTGCTGACCCGCTTGAAGGACTTGGCGGCGTCATCAATGAGACGCTCGCCGACCTTTGGGCCTTTCCAGCCGAGAAATTTCAGCGTCTTCGCCTCCAGCTCGTCCGTCGCGACGAAGAATTTCTCGATTTCCTGGCGCACCTGCTTGGGCAGGTCCCGTGCATCCTTGTCGGATTTTTCGCGGTGCGAGTCGCGCGGCACCGCGATAAGACGGTCGTTACGAATCGGCTTCTTTCCTTTCTCGGATTGCAGCACCTCCAAAACGCCGATGATTTTGCACTTTAAGACCAAGCCAGGCGCGGTTGCCGTGTCATGCAGCACCAGCACATCGATCGGATCACCGTCCTCGCCTTTGGTTGATGGGATGAAGCCCCAATCGTACGGATAGGTCAGGCCGAGAATGAGCGCTTTGGACAGCGTGAATGCTCGTAGCTCTGGGTCGTATTCAAGCTTGGCCGCCGATCCGCGAGGTGTTTCGACGACGACATGCGCGTCGCCGTCATCATTGCGTACCGGCAGCTTGAGCAGATCGGCCATAGTGCCGGGCGGCTACGAGGCCGCCTTGTGATTGACGCCCTTCCGTAGCGCCACGGTCGAGAGTTTCCTGTCCGCCGCCTTCTCTTCATTGAGGTTGGTATTGAGCAAGCGGACAATGTCGTCGTGACCGACGCTCTCCGCCCAGGCGATGAGGGTTCCATACCGGGCGATCTCGTAATGCTCGACCGCTTGGGCCGACCCGATGATGGCCGCATCCAGGACCTCCTTGTCGGCCACTTCGCCGGCGACTTCGTCCGCCTCGCTGATCAAGCCGTCGATTGCGGGGCACTGCACCCCTTGCGGGTCCTGTCCGAGCTTCTTGAACACCTGGTCCAGCCGGGCCACTTGGTTCTTCGTTTCTTCAAGATGGTCCTTGAGGCCCTTGGTCAGGTCACGATTGGTGGCCTTCTCGATGAGCTTTGGCAGCGATTTGATGATCTGATTTTCAGCGTAGTAGATGTCCTTCAGCCCGTGCAGCAGAAGGTCGTCCATCGTGGCGATATCTTTGGTGAACAGGCCCATGGGGTACTCCTGTGGAAGGGGGATCTTTTGGCTTTGAACGCGCGCCGAACGGCCCGGTTCCGCCTCCGCTAGGAACTTAGAATTGGCGGTATGTGTTCAATCGTCGGTCGGTTCGCGGCTCCCCGGCAGTTCCGACCACGATAGCGCGGGAGATCATCGCGGCGAAACAACGATCGACAGGCGATCCGGGAGAAAGTCTCGA
>DASSJW010000463.1:0-7358 GCA_035690995.1 Xanthobacteraceae bacterium | reverse complement strand
GCACCTCCGACCAACCGCAGGTGGAGAGTTTCTCATGCAGCAATGGATGATGATTGCGGCCGCCATTGCCGGGTTTGCGTTGCAACCGACGGCATCGGCCGCCGCGCGCGACTATCCCGAGCGTCCGATCACCCTGATCGTCCCGCAGGCGCCGGGCGGCGGCAACGACGTGATCGCCCGCATCCTCGCAGAAACCATGAGCCGCACGTTGGGTCAGCAGATCATCGTCGAGAATCGCCCTGGAGCCGGAGGTACGATCGGCACGCGCCAGCTCGCGAAAAGTCCGCCTGACGGATACACGCTGGTCATGGGCAGCACCGGAACGGTGGCGATGGCCCCGTCGGTGTTTCCCAATGTGGGATATGATCCGCGCAAGGACTTCGCGCCGGTCGGACTGATCGCCAGGAGCGCCATCGTGCTCGTCGTCGGCCCCGCCGTCGCCGCCCGATCCGTACGGGAGCTGATCGAAGCCGGCAAGAACGAACCGGGCAAGCTGACCTACGGATCCGGCGGCGTCGGCAGCGGCAATCATCTTGCCGGCGCGCTGTTCGCGACCATGGCCGGGATCAAGATGACGCACGTGCCGTTTCGCGGCGCCAATCCCGCGATCAACGACGTCATCGGCGGCCACCTCTCGATGATCTTCAGCAGCCTGCCGCCCACGCTCGGCCACATCAAAAGCGGACAGCTGCGAGCCCTGGCGATCGGCAGTCTCAAGCGCTCGCCGATCCTGCCGGACCTTCCGACCATCGACGAATCCGGATTGCCGGGCTTCCAGGCACAGCAGACCTACGGTCTGCTGGCGCCGGCCGGCACGCCCACGGAGATCGTCAAGCAGCTCAACACGGCATTGCAGGCTGCCCTCGCCTCGGACCTGGTGAAGGCGCGCATCGCCGCCGACGGCGCCGAGCCCGCTCCCGGGTCTCCGGAGGACTACGTGCAGGATATCGACAAGGAAGAGACCAAGTGGTCGAAAGTCGTCGAAGAGGCCGGCGCCAAGGAGAAGTGATCGCCGTGCGCGGATCATGGGGCGTCGATGTCCGAACGAAAACGAGGTAACCGCCGCGATGCAGCGTGATCCGCAAGTCGACCTGATCTTCTCCCACTTCATTCCCCGCTACGAGGCCACCGGCGTCGACCCGAATGATCTGCGCGCACTGATGCCGCGGGTGACGCAGTGGCAGGACTGGTGCCGCCTCTGGTCAGAGTTGGGCGCACGCCACGAGGCGCTGGGCGAGGAAGCGAAAGCACAGGGCTGTCGCAGGACCGCAGCGGAAGCATTCGTTCGCGCGGCGATCTGCTACCATTACGGCAAGCACCTGTTCGCCGACCACCCGGAGGAATTTCGCGGCGCGCACGATGCCATGCTGCGCTGCTATTCCGCGGCTGCGGCGCATCTCGATCCGCCGATCGAACGCGTGGAGTTTCCCTACAAGGGTGTGGCGATGCCGGGATGGCTGCGCAAACCGCGCGGCGGCGGGCGGCCTCCCGTCGCGATCATCCTGCCCGGGCTCGATGCCTGCAAGGAAGAGCTCCATGCCTGGGCCGAAAGCTTTGTCGATCGCGGCGTCGCCGCCTTGACGCTCGATGGGCCAGGTCAGGGCGAGACCTCGTTTCATCTGCCGGTGACGCACGACTGGGGCCCGGCGATCGGCGCTGTCATCGACGTGCTGGAGCGGCGCGACGACGTCGACGGATCGCGCGTCGGCGTGGTCGGGCAGAGCCTGGGCGCGCTCTATGCGCCGCTCGCGGCCGCCGGCGAACCTCGGCTCAAGGCCTGCATCGCCAATTGCGGCCCGTTCGATTGGGGAACCGTGCTGCCAAAAATGCCGAAGGTCTCGCAGGAGGTCTTCCGCGTCCGTTCGCACTCGAGGACGATCGAGGAATGTCACGAGCGCGGCAAGGCTTTGACGCTCGAGGGACGCGCCCAGAACATCCGATGTCCGTTGTTGGTGATATTCGGCGCCGGCGACCGCCTCATCCCTCCCGCAGACGGCGAACGGTTGGCGCGCGCGGCGTCCGGGAAGTCCGAGCTGGTTGTCTATCCGGAAGGCAATCATGTCTGCTTCAACATCAGCTACAAGTTTCGCCCGCTCTCCGGCGACTGGATGGCGAGGACGCTGGGCCGCGCGTGAAGCGCGCGCATCGGCACCTAACTTGCTTCGAGCGACGATCCGTATCGCACCATCAAGGGGATGGGACATGCCGAGGCTAAACTCGATCAGATTGCTCCTCGCCTGCCTTGTGCTGCTCGCGCCGGCCACTCCACTGTCGGCGGAGGACTACCCGAGCAAACCCATCCGCATTCTGGCCGGCGCCGCGCCAGGCGGCCTGATCGATCTTTTTGCACGGACCTTCGCTCAGCGATTGCAGGAGCGCAGCGGCCAGCCGGTGGTAGTGGAAAACAACTCGGTCGCGACCGGCACGATCGGCGCCGATCTGGTGGCGAAGTCGCCGCCCGATGGATACACGCTGTTGCTGGGCCATCCGGCCAACGTAACGATCTGGCCGCTGATCAATCCAAAATTGCCGTACAATCCCGGAAGAGATTTCGCGCCGGTTGCGCTGGTGGGCCAGGCCGCCAACCTGCTGCTGGTGTCGAAAGACTCGCCCATACATTCGGTGCAGGAGTTGATTGCGACGGCGAAGGCGCAGCCGGGAACGCTGACATATGCTTCGCAAGGGGTGGGGAGTTCGGCTCACATGGCGACCGAACAGTTCAAGCTCGCCGCCGGAATCGATCTGATCCACGTCCCCTATCGCGGCTCGACCCCGGCGATGACCGATCTGATCGGCGGTCAGGTGTCGCTCATCATCGACACCGTGCCGTTCAACCTCGCACAGGTCCGCGCGGGTGCATTGCGCGCATTGGCCGTCGCCGCCGACACCCGTGCCCCGGTTCTGCCGGACGTTCCGACCATGGCCGAGGCGGGCGTGCCAGGCGTGCAGGGCGGATTGTGGCTGGCGCTGTTTGCTCCCGCGAATACCCCGCCCGCGGTTATTGCCTATCTGAACAAAGAGGCCCGCGAGATCTTCGCCCTGCCGGATGTTCGCCAGCGCATGGAGCCGCAGGGCCTGGTGTTACCGAAAGGATCGCCGGAAGACCTCGCCGCGTTCCTCGCCGTCGAGGATCGCCGCTGGCGAGAAGTCATCAAGCGCGCCAAGATCGAACTCCCTCACTGAGGCCGACTGCCCGCCCCGCCCCCGCTCGAGGGCGTCGAACGCCCAAGGTCGCCTCCACATCATCGGCGGAATGCCATCCGCGCACTTTCAATCCAACCGGAGCCGTGCAGTGCCCAGGCGAAAACCCATCAAGTGGCCGGAGAACGCGCGAATTGCCCTTTCTTTCTTCGTGAGCTGGGAAAGCTGGCCGGACGATCTCGGCACGAATGCTTCCCATCAGCGCTCCAACCGCGGACGGATGCCGGAGAACGCCATTTACAAGCGGGACATGGGCGTCGTGATGGACCGCGAATTCGGCGACAAGTGCGGTATCTGGCGCATCTTGGACCTGTTCGAGCGCGAGAACATCAAGGCGACATTTTTTCTGAATGGGATCACCGCTGAACAGAACGTCGACGCCGTAAAGGAAATCGTCGCGAACGGGCACGAGCTTGCCGCCCAACCCTACATCCACGAATACACCGTGACGCTGGACAAGGACGGCGAGCGCAAGCTCATCCAGGGGTCGATCGATGCATTCGCGAAGGTCGCCGGCGTCACGCCGCGCGGCTATCTCTCGCCGGGCGTGCGCCCGACGCCCAACACCATCGATCTCATTTCGGACATGGGCTTCACCTGGAGCAGTGACTGCATCGACGAGGACGTGCCCTACGCGGTCGGCCCGAAAGACAAGCCCATCGTCATGATGCCGAAGGACTTCCATCCCAACGACTACACCACCTACGAGACTGGTTCGCGCAGCCCGCGCGAGCTCTACGGTCTGCTGGTCGATCAGTTCGACTATCTTTACGACGAAGGCGCGACCAGCCCGAAGGTCATGAGCGTCACCATGCATCCATTCCTGGCCGGCCGCGCGTATCGCGCCAAGATCTTCCGCGATTTCATGCGGCACGCGCGCGCGCATCCGAACGTCTGGTTCGCACGCGGCGTCGACATCGCGGACTGGTGGCGCAAGCAAAATACCTGAGGGCGCGTGCGCAACCCACGATCGTCATGATCGGCTGGAGAAACGCCAAGGACAGTCTTTGCCTTCGCGCCTTGCGACCATGCCGGGACAGGTTGCAATCGGCACTTGCGCGCTCCGTTGCATGATTCACCGCAAACCGAGGAGCGGCGCGCCTGGAACAAGTTGACATCTTCCGATGGGCCTTCAATGCTGAAGCAAAAAGCACAAAGCCATTGGGAGGATATCTTGCGCCGATCGTTCATCGCCGCCCTGCTGGTCACCATCTTCAGTTTTCTAGCTCTCGTTCGAGCCGATGCGCAGAC
Organism: Xanthobacteraceae bacterium; assembly: GCA_035690995.1. GTDB lineage: Bacteria > Pseudomonadota > Alphaproteobacteria > Rhizobiales > Xanthobacteraceae > VAZQ01. The sequence goes on along the minus strand of DASSJW010000463.1, from coordinate 2,906 downwards.
ACCGATCCGTGTCGGCTTCATGACCACGAAGACCGGGCCGCTCGCGGCGATCGGCCTGCAGATGGAAACCGGTCTTCTGCAGTTTCTGAAGGAGAAGAACTACCTGCTCGCCGGCCGCAAGGTCGAGCTTTACACGGTTGATACCGCGGCCACGCCGGCTGTCGCCAAATCCAAACTGCAGGAACTGATTCAACGCGACAAGGTGCATGTCGTGCTCGGTCCGTTGGCGGCGTTCGAAGCGCTCGCCATCGACGACCAGATCCGCGAAGCCAAGCTGCCCATCATCTCCACATCGGCGGCCGCCGAGGATCTCACCCAGCGCAACATCAATCCGTGGTTCGTGCGGGCGACCTCGAGCTCGGCGCAGCCCAGCCATCCGCTCGGGGAGTATGCGGCCAAGGTGCTGGGCTACAAGCGGATGGTGATCTTCGCCGACGACTTCGCCTATTCCCAGGAAGTCAGCAGCGGCTTCCAGCGCGTGTTCGAGGACAACGGCGGAAAGATCGTGCAGAAGATCTGGACGCCGATCAACGCCACCGACTACGCGCCCTACCTTTCGCAGATCAAACAGGATGTCGACGGGATATTCCTCGGTTCGGCAGGATCGAACAGCCTGCGCTTCCTGCGGCAGAGGGCCGAATACGGATTGAAAATTCCCATTGTCGGCGCGCAGACGGTGAGCGACGAGGCCATTCTGCGGAACATGGGCGACGAAGCCCTGGGCGTCATCACCACCCGCTGGTACTCCGCGACGATCGACACCCCCGCCAACAAGAAGTTCGTCGCGGACTACGTCAAGGCGAACGGCTACGAGCCGGGCACATTCGCTGCCGGCGGATACAGCGGCGGGGTCTTCCTCGAGCAGGGACTGATCGACGCCAAGGGCGATATCGAAAACAAAGAACAATTCATGCGCCACCTCAGGACCATGAAAATCACCGCGGATCCGCGCGGCCCGCTGCGGTTCGACGAGTACGGCAATCCGATCGAGACGATGTTCATCACCAAGGTCGAGCGGGTCGGGGGCAAGCTGGTGAATACCGTCATCGCCACCTATCCGGAGACCAGCCAGTTCTGGACCTACGATCCGAAGGAGTTCCTGTCCAAGCCGGTCTATTCCCGCAACTCTCCGCCCGCCCGCTATCTGGAGTGAGCTGGCAGGCCGGCCCGCAACGCAGCGACGGCGCGCTATTTGCGCCGATAGGACTCGAGCGCGCGTTTCAGCAACGCGCGGGCGGGTTCGCTGCCGTCGAGCGGTCGCAAGGTGCGGCGCTTGATCCGCCAACCCTCGTCGGTGCGAACGAGTTCCCAGCGCGTGGCGACCACGCGATGGATTCGATAGCCTCTCGAAGTCCCGTGATTGACCAGCTCGATTTCCTCGGCCGTTGGATGCGGATGAATGATCTGCAGATAGGACGTGACCGTTGCCGTATCGCCGTTGAGCTCGATATGCGGCAGGCCGGCAAAATGCGCGAGACCGCCGGAGATCGCGGCCTGATGCCCCGGCGACTGCAGCATCGCCGCGATTTTCTTGCCGCCGACCGCTCCAGTCAGGTCCTCGCCCCGGTCGAAGACGCCATCCTCGGCGTACACCGTTTCGGCGTAATAGTCGGCCCCGGTATCGGCGCTCGGCGGATGGCCGGCGATCAGATTGTAGATTTCCAGCCGGTCTTCTATGGCACGGATGCGATCCGACACCGTTGCGCGGCTTTCAGCGGTTTCACCCATTTCGAATCCCTTTCGATCGCGTGATGAGCACGGATCCGCACGCTCAGCATCAATGATATCGAGGTTCGACGGCATGTACGAGCAGCTTGTGGAGATCACCACGCCCAGCGGCGCGATGGAGACTTTCATCACGCGGCCGCAGGACGGCGGCCCGTTCGCCCCAGTCATCCTCTACATGGACATCTGGGGCGTGCGCGAGGAGCTCTACGACATCGCGCGGAAAGTGGCGACGGTCGGCTACTGCTGTCTCGTGCCCGATCTCTATCACCGCCAGGGCCGGGTACGACATGCGTTCTACGACGACAACGGCCGGATGATCACGCTGGAATCGCTCAGCGAGGAGCGCAAGGAAATGGTGCGCGCGCCCGGTCGCAAGCTCAGCGACGACATGGTCGTTGAGGATACCGGCGCGATGCTGAAAATGCTCGCGCAAGATCGCTCGGTGCGGCCGGGACCGGTCGGCGCGCTGGGCTACTGCATGGGAGGGCGGCACGTGTTCCGCGTGGCGGGCGCGTATCCGGACCGGTTCAAGGCGAATGCCTGCCTGCACGGCTCCGACCTCGTCATCGCGGGCAACGACTCGCCGCATTTGAGCGCAGCGAAATCGCAGGGTGAGCTCTACTGCGGCTATGCCGAGCACGACAGCTACGCCACCAAGCCGATCATCGCCGCCATCGCGGACGCGATGCGCTCCAGCCAAGCGGTTTACCAACCCGTGGTGCACATCGGCGCGGAGCATGGCTACGCGCTGCCGGATCGCGACGTCTATGCCAAGCATGCCGCCAATCGCGACTGGGAATCGATCTTCGCGATGTTCCGCCGGCAGTTGGACCCTGGTTGAGCGCGGACCCATTCGGTGGGCAGGCCTCCTCCGAAAGCGGAGCTCGACATGGATCGTCTGCTCCTGTCTCGCGGCGTAGAACCAGAGAACGCCCCGGGTTTCCTCTTTATCCATAGCCCTCGCCGTGGACGCGGACGCTCCGTCGACCGAACGGGCCATGCTGTCTGCAGCGAGCTCGAGTGGGATGGCGCCCAAGCGCAACGGCGGGTCCCACGGCTCGTCCGCATGCGGGCATGATCGAGCAACGCGGCGCGACGGCATAGCAGCGCTCCGACCGCGGTGATACGCTTGACCTCAATCGCAACTAAGCCGGCGGCTGATGCCGGCGACGGGAGGA
>DASSJW010000462.1:0-6039 GCA_035690995.1 Xanthobacteraceae bacterium | reverse complement strand
CCGTAACCGACATAGTCGCCGAGGAGCACGATCCGCTGCGCGCCTTGCCTGCGCGCCTGCGCGAGACACGCGGTGAACGCCTGGCGGTTGGCGTGAATGTCGGCGAAGATCGCAATCAGCACGGCCACTCCCGGAGCGAATAGTGGTCAGGCCGCGTCGCCTCGGCGTTGATCTTCGTCAAAGCGGCCGGCGATGCCACCCCGGCGAGCCGTCCGGCACCCCGACGGTCGGCGGTCCTGCCGGCGATGATCGCCGCCGTTTGCGATGCGACTTGACGATCGCGACCGATCAGCGTCGCGATGTCGTCAGCTCATTTCTTCTCCTTGTTGGCATCGCCCTCGATCGCCGCGGCTGCCTCCGTCAGGAACGGCCGCCACCGGTCCGAGACCGCTTTGATCTGCGCGAGGATCTTCGCTTTCTTTTCCGGCGGAAGATCCGTCCTCCCGTCGGCGAGCTTGTCGAGTTCGCCCTCGAGCTTGGTCCAGAACTGCCGGCCGCCAAGCGAGGTGGCGGTCCGGAGCGTCTGCTCCAGCTGCTGCATTCGCCGGGTGGCAAAATCATCCAGAACGCCGAGCATGATCCATGCCGACATCACGATGGCGACGGACACGATCACGGTCTTGATGAGGAATACACCGATAGGCCCGAGACCTGAGTCGACGGCCGGCGACGTTGGCTCCTGAGTCGCTTCCATATCCCTGCCCTGCTTGCCCTGTTCCATTCTCCAAGACGGCGACCCCGTCTCCGGCTCCACGTTTGCTTGGCCTGACCCGGTCGACGCCGTATCTCGCACAAAGTACATATACGCGATGCGCACGCCATTGCCCAAGACGAATGCCGCGCTGACCGAGGCCACGTTCCGCACCCTGCCCTATCTTCTGTCCTGGGGCGTGCTTGCGGCCGCGATGATCGTCGGCATGCATCGCATGCCGCTCGCCCTCTATACGCCGATCGACGGCGAATGGGCGAAATGGAATGTCGAGGCGATCCTGCATTTCGGCAAGGTGTTCGATCTCAGTCCCTACAGCATGCTGGCGGGAATGGGGTCGATGTATTTCCCCAATCTGCCCTGGCTCAATCCCGGAGCGCTGGCGCTCGGGCTGCCGTTCAGCGATCCCACGAACAATATCATTTCCTACGCCGTCTACGCGGCCGAACTGGCGGTGAGCATCCTCGTGCTGGCGCGGGTGATCGGCTTTTCCTGGTTGATGGCGACCGCCGCCGCCCAGCTCTACCTCTATCTGCTGTTTCCGCCCTTCTCCGAGGTCTTCCGGATTTATGCCTGGTATTCGCTCGCCCCGTATTATGCGCATCTGCAGGCGGTGTTGAACGGCGCCACCGCCCTGTTGCTGCTCTGCGGCCGCCAGCGCGACTGGCGCCTCAATGCCGTCCTCGCCGCCGGCTTCCTCGCGCTGTTCATTTCCGGCCTGCTCTCGGCGCCCTTCACCTTCGTCTTCGCCGCGCCGGCCTATGTCGCAATCAGCGCCGCGCTGATCCTGGCGCGGGGACCGCGGGCAAGCGAATGGGCATGGAAGATCGCGGCGCTTGCGCTGTGCCTGATGTTCTTTTTCGGGTCCGGACTGCTCGACTATTATCTCGGCACGATCGCCACGGCCGGCCGCACGCCGACGGCCGCGATGGCGTGGGACCGGCTCCTCTCCGCCGATGCCTGGCTGCGGCTCATCCGCGATCACTCGCTGTGCGGCGATCCACGCCTCATGTTGTGCATCAAGGATCGCGGCGCGTGGTTGCAGATCGCCGCTCTTTGCGGAGCGGTGCTGGCCATCGTCACGCGCCGCGGCGGCATCCGCACCGCCGCCTGGGCTTTGATCGGCTATATCGGCCTCGTGCACGTCTACGCCTATGCCTATCAGGCCGGCTGGCTCGGGCCGGCCGCCGTTCTCTCCAGCCATTTTCTGATGCTGTCCTCATGGTCGTTCGTCTGCATGTTCGCGGTCGTTCCCTTCTTCGAGCCGTTCCGTTTGATGAACGAGACCGCAGCCGCCGCCGCTCGCGACTCCGGCCGCCGGCAGGTCGCAGGCTTCCTCGCCAGCCTTGTGGTTGCAGCGTTGCTGGTCGTGATCGTGGTCACGATGCTGCGCCATCCCTACGACATCCAGCGCTATCGGCCGGCTCAGCTCCTGATCGCCGTCGGCGCCTTCGGTGCGGTCATCCTCGCGGCGGCGCTGGTGCAGGCCTATCGCGACAGGAGGGGCGGACGTCCGGCGTTCGGCCTGCGCGACGTCGGATGGCGCCGCGCCGCGGCGCTCTCGGCCTTTCCGATCCTGGCGCTGGTCCACCTCTCCATCGGCGTCGACAACCAGGTGGCGACCGCGCGCGATCCGTCCCTGCGCAATTACCTGCAAGCAAATGCGTCGATCGAGGTGGGACAACCGTTTCGCGGCTATACCACCACCATCTGGGTGGACAAATTCGGCGAGTTGAGCGCCGGTCCCAATCAAGCCGGCCTCAACGACGCCGGGCGGTACTACTACGCCCGCGACTTCTTTCGCGCCCGCTACGGCGAAACCTTCACCGAAACCGACTTATGGCGCGCGAACATTCCGACCTTCGAAGAATATGGCGAGTGGACCTCGGTGCAGGCGCACGCCTTCGCCCTGCGGCTGCTCGCGCCCGCCGGCACCAGGACTCATTCCAACTACCTGCGGGCATTCACGCTCGATGCCGACATATTGCGCGCGCTCGGCGTGCGTTTCATCCTCACCGACGCTGAAACGCTCGAACCGCCGGCGACGCTGCGCGCGTCCGTTTCCGCGCCGCGCGCCCCCAGCGTCCGGCTGTTCGAGCTCGCCGACGCCAATCTGGGGGCCTACAGCCCCACCCGCTTCGTGAAGGCTACGACCGCCGATCAAATCGCGGATCGGATTCGGGAAAACAAGGACCGCCTCGACCAGGTTGCGGTGGTCTCCGATGATGTGCCGCCGGCCAACGCGAAAGCGCGCAATGTCACGATGACCGTCAAGCGCGACGGCGTTCGGCTACGGGCGGTCAGCGACGGACCGGCACATATTCTTCTGCCGGTGCAGTTCTCCCATTGTCTTCGCATCGTCAACGCGGCCCCGGCGCGCCTGACCCGCGCCAATCTGCTGCAGACGCTGGTGTCGTTCGACGGCGCGCTCGACGCCCGGCTCGAATTCCATTTCGGGCTGTTCGCCGACAACACATGTCGCCTGCGCGACGGGCTGGACAACAAGGCGCTCGGACTATGATCGATCCCGCCGCGAAAGGTCCGTCGCGTGCGTAGATCGATGCGGGCGAATGCGGGCGCGACCGGCCCTTATCTCATTGCCTATGCCGTCACGCTCGCGAGCTTCACCGTCATCTGGTTCAATTATCCCATCTATCTCTATATCGGCAGGGATGCGAGCCTGAGCCTGTGGCTGGCCAGGACCTACGGGACCTGGGCATACCCCTTCGACGTCACGGCCATGAATCCATTTCAGGGCATGACCAGCATGCTCATGGCGGTCAATCCCTATTTCAATCCGGGAACGTGGATTTTTCAGACCGGGTTGCCGGAGGTGCCGAAACAGGTCGTCTCGTTCATCGTCTATTTCGTCGAGGTCACGGCATCCACCTTCGTCCTGGCGGTGACGCTGGGGTTCTCGCGTCAATTCGCCTTCGTCGGCGCGCTATGGCTGGCGTTCCTGCTGTTTCCGCCGTTCAACTTCGTCTACGGACTGCAGGGCTGGCTTGCGACCAGTCCCATTTATGGCCACACGCTGACGCTCAGCAACCTGCTGCTGGTGGCGTTCATGAATATCGGCGCCGAAACCCGCGCGGCGCCGGGCGCGGGGCGCCGGCTCGCTCGCAACTGGCTGCTTGCCAGCGCTGTTCTTCTCCTGGTCTTGCTGATTGTTCTCGCCGCGCCGTTCTACAACGGCGGAATGCTGGTGGGGACGTTTCTGCTCACCGGCGTGATCTTCCTGGCATCTCAAAGCGTCCGGCAGATGCTGTGGCGCCTGGCCGCCGGCATCTACGTGCTGGCGTTTTGCGCCGCCATCGGGTTTTCCGATTTTTTCGCCGGCGCGCAGGCCTACACCGCCCGCTTCTCCGGCCTTGACCGTCTGCCGCTGCAGTTTCATTGGCCGGTCGCGCTCACGCCCGAGGTCATCGCGAGCACGCGACAGGGCTTGTGCGCGTGGGGCGTCGTGTGCGACCGCCTCGATCAATGGCCGCTCGCGCTCACCGGATCATCCTGGCTGCAGGTGAGCATCCTCGCAGGCGCCATTGCGGTCGCGATCCGCATGCGCCCGCCGCTGGCGCGCATCGGCGCTTTGTTCGCCGCGCTCTGGCTCGCTCTGTTGATGATCTGGATCGGCGCCAGCGTGGGAGTCATCGCCGCGCCTCCCCTGTCGCCGGTCTATTTCTATCTCACCATGTATCCGTTCTGGGCGTTCTTCAGCCTGTATGCCGGCCTCTGTCTCCTCGATCTGGTGAGCGCGCGGCTCCCCCTACGCGCGCGGCTTGCCGACCCCGCTTGGGTGTGCGGCGCGCTGTGCGTTGCGGCTGTCGCACTCGTCCCGCTGTTCCACGCCCAGGTTTCGCGCGTGTTCAAGTGGAGCGGCGTCCCGGCCCGCGCCGCGACGCCGATCACGCAAGCTCTCGTGCCGGAGATCGGGCTGCGGCCCGGTCAGACCTTCCGCGGGTCGGTCGCCACGCTGCTCGGCTCGCCGGGGAGTCCGCTGCGGCAGCGACTGCTCCAAAACGCCGATCGGCCGTTGCAGCCGCAAGAGTTTGAAAAATTTCTGCAGAAACTGGCCATCGATACCGGCAACGCGCACGACCTGCTCGATTTGTGGTGGCTCGATATTCCCACCCTGTCGGAATACGGTCAGGGCCTGTCCAAGCCCCTCATGTTTTTTGTCGCGAACGTCCTCAACGCGCCGGCCGACGCCCAGGATCTTAACTTCGCCATTCCCCGCCTCGCCAATGTCGACGTCCTGCGGGCCATGGGCGTCCGTTTCATCGTCACCGATCTGCAACTGCCGGCAAACCGCGCGCGCCTGACGCAGGTGATGCCGCTGCGGGATGGGCTCGCTCTCCATCTCTACGAATTATCCGATCCCAATGTTGCGGGTTTTTCGCCGACCAAGCTGTCCGGGCCGTTCAGTGCCCAGGATCTGTTGCGACGGGTCGCTGCGAACCCCGCGATCTTCGAATCCGAAGCCTTCGTGGCGTCCGCCGGCACACAGACGCTGGTCCCGGTCGAGCGGTCGCAGGTCGTGTTCGAGCGCGGCGCCGTGCATGTGACGGCGCGCAGCGCCGGCGCGTCCGCGTTGCTGCTGCCGGTGCAATTCTCCCATTGTTTTCGGGTGATGGGAGATCGGGCCGGCACGGTGAAGATGTTGCGGGCCAACCTGATCCACACCCTCCTCCTGTTCGAGCGCGAGCTCGATGTCAGGTTGAGATGGGAATTCAGTTTCTGGCGCAACCGGGGATGCCGCCTGCGCGATGCCGAAGAGGTCCGCGCGCTCGGGCTGCCTTGACCCTATGGCCGATCCGCGATCAAAGCGATTGCGTTTCCCCATGCCAAATTTTTTATCTACGATACGAAGATATCTTTTGACTACGTAACGGGTTTATAGTATAGGGTTCGCCATCCTCGCTCATGAGGGGCGTCTTCCGGAGACGGTCCTGTAGGCGGAGCGGGGAGTGGCGTCCTGCGGCCGCGGCTCGTGACCGCGGGCTCGGGAGGTCCGGGACACCGCCCGCCAGGCACGACGACCTGGCTGCGAGGAGCTCGTTGTACGGATCCGGAGGCAATGCCGGAGATGGAAGCGCGGCCCCCGGCCGAAAATCGCCACGGTGGAGCGCCGAGAGGCGAGCGTCCCGCGTCATGGGACGCGCCGCGCCTCACCCGCGCGGATCAGTCGCGTCTCGCAAACGCGACAACAAGACAAGTGCGCCTGTCGGCGCTCCGCCCACCCCTCTTTTGGGATGGACGCGAAGAGATAAAGACCAACCTGGGCGCGCGATCGCGCCGCGGGAACGGAGAAGACTGCGCTGTTTGAGATC
>DASSJW010000461.1:0-6684 GCA_035690995.1 Xanthobacteraceae bacterium | reverse complement strand
CGCGCGGACACGCTGCTTGCCGCCGCGCGCAAGCTTCCCGCCCTCGATCGCATCGTGCTGCGTGCCTCGCATGCGTTGCCGGCCTCGCATCCGGCCCATGCCAAGATCAATGCGGCGCCGCAGAGCGCCGCCTTCGTTTGTGTCGGCGACACCTGCTCGCTGCCAGTCACGGACCCTGCCGCGCTGGTCGCGGCGATGACGACGGCACGACCGCACGTGCCCGGCTGATCCCGGGCTCGGGTGCCGCCGCATCCGCCCGACCTCACGCGCGCTTCAGAGATCGGAATGATTCCAACCTCACGTCGCAGCCGGCATCCTTGCTTGCTCCGCCTGAATGACTCGGTCTATGAATCCGACCGGCGGAAACCACGGCAGCGCACCTGGGGAGACGACACATGCTTGGCCTTCTGCGTGCGCTGGTGATGCTTGGGGTCCTGCTGCCGCTATGCGCATTCGCCGCCAACGAGAAAGTCCTTGTCGAGCTCAACAGCGCTGACAGCGCCGACAACCGCTGCCGTCTGAACTTCGTCATCCAGAACAAATCCGACGTCGCGCTCGAGAGCATGAAGCTCGATCTCGTCGCGTTCGGCACTGACGGCAGCATCCTGCGGCGCTTGCTCACCGAAATGGGCCCGGTCCGGGCCGCCAAGACCGTCGTGCGGACGTTTGCCGTCGACGCTGATTGCCGCCAGATCGGTTCGATTCTCGTCAACGACGTGACGGCATGCGCGCCGGGCGAGCCCGGAGCCTGTCTTGACGGCCTCGCGCTGTCCTCGCGGCTGCAGGCGATGCGTCTCTACAAATAGCCGCGTGAGTGTGCGCCGCGCCGGCACGTGTCGTCGGCGATCTCATCGCAACCATCGATTCTCGTTGGGCACGAAGCAGGCGCCCCCGCCCGACGCTTGCGCCGGCCGAGCATTGGCCCTCGCTGCGTCGAGCTGAGCGCTGCCATCCGCTTCAAGCAGACGTTACGCGTTCATCGACTCGAAGAAGTCGGCATTGCTCTTGGTGTTGCGCAATTTGTCGAGCAGGAAGTCGATGGCGTCCATCGTGCCCATCGGGTTCAAGATGCGGCGCAGGATGTACATCTTCTTGAGCTGGTCGGGGGGAACGAGGAGCTCCTCCTTGCGGGTGCCGGACCGCGTGATGTCCATTGCCGGGAAGGTGCGTTTGTCCGCCACCTTGCGATCGAGAATGATTTCGGAATTGCCGGTGCCCTTGAACTCTTCAAAGATCACCTCGTCCATCCGACTGCCGGTATCGATCAGCGCCGTCGCAATGATGGTGAGCGAGCCGCCCTCCTCGATATTGCGGGCGGCGCCGAAGAAGCGCTTCGGTCGCTGCAACGCATTGGCATCGACGCCGCCGGTCAGCACCTTGCCCGAGGACGGCACGACAGTGTTGTAGGCACGCCCAAGTCGCGTGATCGAATCCAGCAGAATGACCACGTCGCGGCTGTGTTCGACCAGACGCTTGGCCTTCTCGATCACCATTTCGGCGACCTGCACGTGACGCGAAGCCGGCTCGTCGAAGGTTGAGGACACCACTTCGCCCTTCACCGAGCGTTGCATGTCGGTGACTTCTTCCGGGCGCTCGTCGATGAGCAGCACGATGAGATAGCATTCGGGGTGATTGGCGGTGATCGCGTGTGCAATGTTCTGCAACAGCACCGTCTTGCCGGTGCGCGGCGGCGACACGATCAGTGCGCGCTGCCCCTTGCCGATGGGCGCGACGATATCGATCACGCGCGGCGAGAGGTCCTTCTTGGTCGGATCCTCATGTTCCATCCGCAGCCGCTCCTCGGGATAGAGCGGGGTGAGATTGTCGAAGTTGACTTTGTGGCGCGCCTTCTCCGGATCCTCGAAATTGATCGTGTTGACCTTGAGGAGCGCAAAATAACGCTCGCCTTCCTTGGGCGAGCGGATGTGGCCGTCGATGGTATCGCCGGTACGCAGCCCGAAGCGGCGGATCTGCGAGGGCGAGACGTAAATGTCGTCCGGGCCCGGCAGGTAGTTTGCTTCCGGCGAGCGCAGAAAACCGAATCCATCGGAAAGTACCTCGACCACGCCTTCGCCGATGATGTCGGTCTCGCGCATCGAGAGCTGTTTGAGAATGCCGAACATCAGCTCCTGCTTGCGCATGGTGCTGGCGTTTTCGACCTCGAGCTCCTCGGCGAACGAGACAAGCTCGGCTGGCGTCTTGGCCTTGAGGTCTTGGAGTTTCATTTCCCGCATACGGGGTAGTCCTATGGAGGGGATCGGCGACTGAAAAAGCTGCCGATCGATACGGAGGGGGGAATCGCAGGTCTTGGAGCGAGGCGCTTGGGCCCGATGCAACGGCCGATCCCAGACTCGGGGCCGGTACTAAATGCATCTGCCTGCGTTCGGGGAGATAGACCCAAGATATGAAAAGACGGTTCCATGCGCAAGGGCCACGCACAGAATGTGGATGACGACACGTGTTGGCCGGCCGGCAAGGAGTTGCCGGAGGGCGGTCACGCCACCCCCTCAGAACGGCTTGACCACCACCAAGATGACGATTCCAATCATGAGAATCGTCGGCACCTCATTGATTATGCGATAGAATTTCTGAGAATGCCGATTGCGGTCAGCGGCGAAATCGCGGGCACTGCCGAGAAAAAACCCGTGCAGGCCGGACAGCATGAGCACCAGGACGATTTTCGCCTGCAGCCAGCCGAAGGCCAGCCAGCCCCCCTTCCAGACGAGCCACAGACCGAGCACCCAGCTCACCACCATGGCCGGCGTCATGATCGCACTCAGCAGCCGGCGCTCCATGACCTTGAAGGTCTCCGACTGTTTCGAGCCGGGCTCAGCCGCGCAGTGATAGACGAAGAGCCGTGGCAGATAGAGCAGTCCCGCCATCCAGGCGATGATTGCGATCACGTGGAAAGCCTTCAACCACTCGTACATCGGTGTCTCCGGCCGTCACGGCGCTCTGGCGGATCTAGCTCCGGCGCACGCGCGCGAGCATCTGCTCCACATGCGCGATCGGGGTCTGCGGCAGGATGCCGTGGCCGAGATTGAAGATGAAAGGCCGCTCGGAAAACGCCGCGAGAATATTGTCGACGCCGCGGTCGAGCGCAGCTCCGCCGGCGAGCAACGCCAATGGATCGAGATTTCCTTGCACCGGCACGCGCCACTGGATCTGGTCGCGCACAAAGGCAGGGTCGGCCGTCCAATCCAGCCCCACGGCGTCGACGGGAACGTCTTCCACATAGCGCAGCAGCCCGGCGCCGACACCGCGCGGGAACCCGATCACTTTGGCGGCCGGTACCTGGCTTCGCACCTTTGCGATGATTCGTTGTGTCGGATCGATGCACCACCGAGCAAATTCATCCGCCGGCAGTACACCGGCCCAGGTATCGAAGATTTGCACGGCATCCACTCCGGCCTGGAGCTGTCGGACCAGATAGCCCGCAGAGGCATCGACCAGCTTGTCCATCAAACCGGCGAACGCTTCCGGATCTCCGTAGGCAAACATCCGCGCAGGTTGCTGGTCCGGGGTGCCATGGCCGGCAATCATGTAACTCGCAACCGTCCATGGCGCCCCGCAGAAGCCCAGCAGGGCCACATCAGGCGCAAGCGCGGATTTGACCAGCCTGATCGCTTGGTAGACCGGTGCAAGAAGGCTGTGATCGAGCGCCGGCTCGAGTCTGGTCAAAGCCCGGCGATCAGCAATCGGATCGAGCTGCGGCCCCTCTCCTGCCGTAAAGCGGACCGACTGCCCGAGCGCGTGCGGAATGACCAGAATGTCGGAAAACAGGATCGCAGCATCGAAGCCAAATCGACGCACCGGTTGGAGCGTGACCTCAGCCGCAAGTTCCGGCGTGAAACAGAGCTTGAGAAAATCTCCGGCCTTTTCGCGCACCTCCCGATATTCCGGCAGATATCGTCCGGCTTGTCGCATCAGCCAAACGGGTGGCGGGCTGCGTGGCTGATGGTCGAGGACATCGAGAAGAGCTTTATGCACCGTGCCGTCCCAAATTGGCTTTCCTACTAAACTAGATCTTAAGGACTCTTGTTATGACTGTTTGAGCGTTGATTGGACTCATACATCGCTATCCACACGCTATCCACGCTTGGCGAAGTTATGCCGCCCCTGTGGGTAATGAGCAGGCTCGGCGAGGACGTGGTCAGGACCACGGATTTGCCGGCACTTGAGCCATCCGCGGGGTTGCAGTCCATATGTGATTCACATTTGCCCCCTGTGCGCTCCTCAAGCGCAGGAGGATGTCCCCACCGTGACGATGTGGAAAGTCTGAGCCGGTTTTTCCATTGTGGGCTTGCGCTCGGGCCCGGCGCGTGGCCTCCTCCCCAGGAATTCACAGGTTGCCCGTCCCATTATCATGCCGCAACGTGCTGGCAGCTATTTCCATCTTCATCTCGTGTCCGACGCGACCGGCGAGACGCTGACTACGGTCGCGCGGGCCGCCACGGCGCAATACACCAAGGTCTTGCCGGTGGAACATGTGTACCCGCTGGTGCGGACGCAGAAGCAGCTCGATCGGGTCCTGGCCGAGATTGAGGAATCGCCGGGTATCGTTCTCTACACCTTGCTCGATGACGAACTGTTGCAGCGGCTCGAGAAGCACTGCCGTGAATTGAGCCTGCCGTGCCTCTCGATCCTGGGGCCGGTGCTGCAGCTGCTGCAGTCCTATCTCGGAACCGAGCTCTCGCATCGCGTCGGCGCGCAGCACACGCTCAACGCCGACTATTTCAAGCGCATCGACGCGCTCAACTACACGATGCTCCACGACGACGGCCAGCACCTCGAAGGCCTCGAGGAAGCCGATGTGGTGCTCGTCGGCGTGTCGCGCACCTCGAAGACTCCGACCTCGATTTATCTCGCCAACCGCGGTGTGAAGACCGGGAACGTCCCGGTTGTGCCTGGCGTAGAGGTGCCGCGTCATGTCGAGACACTGTCGCGGCCGCTGGTGGTCGGCCTCTATGCCAGCCCGGAGCGGATCGTGCAGATTCGCCAGAACCGGCTGCTCGGCCTCAAGGCCCATCACGACGACGATCAATACATCGACCGCAAGGCGGTGGCCGAGGAAGTGGCGTTCTCCCGCAAGCTGTGCGCCAGGCACAATTGGCCGAGCATCGACGTGACGCGACGGTCGATCGAGGAGACCGCCGCGGCGGTGATGAGCTTTCTCGCCGAACGCCGCCGCCAGCCGCTGACGTGAGTGATGCCGCTCTGGCTCGCCGATCAACCGCTCGTGCTGGCGTCGAAGAGCGCCATCCGCGGTGCTGTCCTGCGCGCGGCGGGAGTTCCGATCGAGGTCCATCCGGCGGACGTCGACGAGCGCGCGATCGAGCAGGGCAGTGCGGCCGGCGATCCCGGCGAAGTCGCCGCGCTGCTGGCGCGGGAGAAGGCAGCCGCGGTAGCCGCTCGTTTGTCCGGTCGGGTGGTACTCGGCGCCGACCAGACGCTGGCATTGGGCGAGCGCCGATTCTCCAAGCCTGCTGACCGGGCCGCCGCGCGCGAGCAGCTCAAGTTGTTGCGCGACCGGACGCATGAGCTTCACACCGCGATTGCGCTCGTGCGCGAGGGCACGGTCCTGTTCGAGCATCGCGAAGCGGCGCGGCTCACCATGCGCGCGTTTTCCGACCGTTTTCTCGAAGACTATCTCGATGCTGCGGGAGCCGCGGTCACCGCGAGCGTGGGGGCGTATCAGCTCGAGCAGAGCGGCATCCAGCTATTCGAGCGCGTCGAGGGCGATCATTTCGTCATTCTGGGACTTCCGCTGTTGCCGCTGCTGCGGCATCTCCGGCAGGTGGGATGGCTCGCGACATGATCCGCCGCGCGGTTCAGGTTGCTGACGCGATGGCGTTTTCCGACCGACAAGTGGATTCCACTCCGGCGGAAAATTCGTTAGTCGAGGCGGCATGTTCATCCTTGGCCTGACCGGCTCGCTCGGCATGGGAAAATCGACCACGGCGCGCTTCTTCGTCGAGGAAGGCGTGCCCGTGCATGATGCCGATGCCGTGGTGCATCGGCTTTACGAGGGCGAGGCGGTGGCGGCGATCGAAGCGGCGTTTCCGGGGACCACTGCCGCCGGCAAGGTTGATCGTGACAAACTGGCCGCGAGCGTCCTCGGCGATCACGCCGCGCTCAAGCGGCTCGAAGCCATCGTTCATCCCCTCGTGCAGCAAGCGGAGCGCCGGCTTCTCGCTGAGGCCGAGGCGCGTGGCGAGAAGGTCGCGGTGCTCGACATTCCGCTCCTGTTCGAGACCGGCGGCGACGCTCGTGTCGACGCTGTCGTGGTGGTGTCGGCGCCGACCGAGGTGCAGCATGCGCGCGTGCTGCAGCGCCCCGGCATGACCATGGACAAGCTGGAAGCAATCCTGGCCAGGCAAATGCCGGACGCCGAAAAGCGTCGCCGCGCGGATTTTGTCGTGGACACCTCGCGCGGATTCGAGGAAGCGCGCGCGCAAGTGCGTGCGATCCTTGCCGCCATCGCTACAATGCCGAAGCGGCCGCGGTGATTCGCCGGCGGCGATAAGAGCGATCAGAGGAGCGCTGGCGTGCGCGAGATCGTGCTCGATACCGAGACGACCGGGCTGGATCCCTTCCAAGGGCATCGGCTGATCGAGATCGGCTGCGTCGAGCTGATCAACCGATTCCCGAGCGGGCAGAGCTTTCATCGCTACGTCAATCCCG
>DASSJW010000460.1:0-4093 GCA_035690995.1 Xanthobacteraceae bacterium | reverse complement strand
AACAGTTCAAGACGGCGCTCGCCAATCTCGGGCAGGAACCGGCCTACATGGATCAGCCCGAATTCGCGGCCTTCTGGGAGGCCGACACCAAGCGCATCGAAGCTGCGATCCGCTCCATCGGCAAGGTCGAGGGGTAGGCCCGCGGCTACTCACCGGCGCTGTGACGTGCGGCATATCGAGCTGGTTCAGCTCCCCTCCCGCGCGCGAAGCGCAGCGGGGAGGGGTCGGGGGTGGGGACGCATGATTGGGGATCGCTTGCAAAGGCACGACAGGCGCGTTCCTCGCGCGCGTACCATGCGGCGCGCAATGACCGACGCTGAGAAGAAGGTGTGGTGGCACCTGCGACAAGTGCCGGTCAAGGACTCGCATTTTCGGCGCCAAGCCACCATCGGCCCCTATTTCGCGGATTTCGCGTGTCATGAGCAACGCCTCGTGATCGAGGTCGACGGCGGGCAGCACAACCCGATCGCGGACGCCAAACGAACCGAATATCTCCATGCGCATGGCTATCGTGTGCTTCGGTTTTGGAACAATGAAGTTTTGGGGAACATCGACGGCGTCATGCAGGTCATTTGTGCCACGCTCAGCGAGCGAGCCCCCCCACCCCTGACCCCTCCCCACCGCGCGATGCGCGGGGGGAGGGGGACGGAGGGAGCGTGATTATCCGCACCGATCACATCGCCGGCGGCGTCTTTGTCGCCCTCGGGCTCGCCGTGCTGGCGCTCAGCGGCGATCTGCCCATCGGGACGCTGTCGTTTCCCGGCGCCGGCATGATGCCGAAGCTCGTCACCGGATTGATGATCCTGTTCGGTCTGCTGCTGATCGTGCGTGCGGGCGAGAGTGCGCCGCTCGCCGACCTGCGGTGGGGAGACCTGCCGCACGCGGCCCGCATCGTCGCCATCACCGCCGTCGCCATCGCGCTCTATCAGCCGTTGGGCTTCGTCCTCACCATGGTGCTGCTGCTGTTCGCGCTCACCTTCGGTGCCGAGCGCCGCCATGCGCTCGCCGCCGCCACCTTCAGCATCGGCGTGGTCGCGCTCACCTATCTGTTGTTCACCGTCGTGCTCAAGACGCCGCTCGAGCCCGGCGTTCTCGGATTTTAGCAATGGGCACGGTGGAAAGCCTGCTGCTCGGCTTCTCGGTGGCGCTGCAGCCCGACGTGCTGTGGTACGCCTTCCTCGGATGCCTGGTCGGCACCATCGTCGGCGTCCTGCCCGGCATCGGGCCGCTGTCCGGCATCAGCATTCTGCTGCCGGCGACCTTCGGGCTCGACACCACCAAGTCCGTGGTGATGCTCGCCGGCATCTATTACGGCTCGCAATATGGCGGCTCGACCACGTCGATCCTGATGCGGATCCCGGGCGAAGCCGCCTCGGTCATGACCTGCATCGACGGCTATGCCATGGCGCAGAAAGGCCGCGCCGGCGCGGCCTTGTGCATCGCTGCCGTCGGCTCATGGGTGGCGGGCACGTTCGGCGTGCTGATGTTGACATTGATCGCGCCGCCGCTCGCCACCTTCGCGCTGCGGTTCGGACCGCCCGAATACACCGCGCTGCTCGTGCTCGGCCTGGTGTTCCTTGCCTACATGTCGTCGACCTCGCTGCCGCGCACCTTGCTGATGGCGAGCGTCGGGCTCCTGCTCGGCACCATCGGCATCGACAACATGACCGGGCATTTTCGTTATTCGTTCGACATCCCCGAGCTCGGCGACGGCATCGGCATCGTCCCGGTCGCGGTCGGCCTGTTCGGCCTGGGCGAGATCCTGTCGACGCCGTCCGCCAACATGCTCCGCACCGTCATCGCGCCCAAGCTGCGCCAGCTCCTGCCCAGCCGGCTGGAATGGCGCGAATCGGTCATGCCCATCGCTCGCGGCTCCCTCCTCGGCTTCCTGGTCGGGCTCACCCCCGGCTCCGCCCACATCATTTCGAGCTTCCTGTCCTACGCGGTGGAGCGGCGCCTCTCCAAGCATCCGGAACAGTTCGGCAAGGGTGCGGTGGCCGGGGTCGCCGGACCGGAATCGGCTAACAACGCGGCCTCGACCGGCGCCTTCGTCCCGATGCTGGCGCTCGGCCTGCCCACCGGCCCGATCACCGCGGTGCTGATCGCCGCGCTGATGATCCACGGCGTCCCGCCGGGGCCGACGCTGGTGAACGAGCACCCCGACGTGTTCTGGGGTTTCGTCGCCTCGATGTATGTCGGCAACCTGATGCTGCTTGCGCTCAATCTGCCGCTGGTCGGCATCTTCGTGAACGTGCTGCGGATCCCGTATGGCTATCTCTATCCGCTCGTCATCATGTTCTGCATCGTCGGCGTCTACGAGGTGAATCACTCGATCGTCGATGTCTGGATCATGCTGATCATGGGCGTGCTCGGTTACGGGTTGCGCAAGTTCGGGCTCGATCCGGCCCCGCTGGTGCTGGGCCTGGTGATCGCGCCGACCTTCGAGATGTCGCTGCGCCAGTCGCTGATCATGTCGAACGGCAACTGGACGATCTTCGTCCAGCGCCCGATCGCCGCCGTGCTGCTCGCCGTGTGCGCCGGGCTCCTGGCGCTCGCCGCGCTTTCGCTCGTCCGCGCCCGCAAGGACTGGCGCAGCAAGCTCGCCGAGGCGGAAGGCGGCGAAGGCGGCTAGGTCTGATGCCGAAACGCCGCAGACTGTCCGGTTGAGATCATGCGGCTCTGGAGCCCGTATTGACCAAATTGCGATTCAACCTGAAGCGATTTGCGCTCTATGGCGCGGGTTTGAGCGCAACCGCCTCGACTTCGATCTTGAAGCCGTAGTGCAGCTCGGGCACCGGCACCACCGCCCGGGCCGGGCGTGCGGAGCCCGCCCAGGCGGCATAGATGGCGTTGAACGCAGGCCATGACTTGATGTCGGTGACATAGACGCGGACCTGCGTCAGGCCTGCGATGGAACCGCCCGCCGCTTTCAGGGCATGCGCGACGTTATCGAGAACCTGCTGCGCCTGCTGCTCGAACGGCGCTTCGTTGAGCTTGCTCCCGTCCGGCGCGATCGGCAGCTGACCCGAGATGAAGATGAACCCGCCGGCGAGGACCGAATGGCTGTAGTGTCCGCCGGGCGCGGCCATGGTCGCGGGATTGATGTGAACGATCTCACCAGCCATCGAAACGTCTCCATTGTTGCACGACACCCTGCGCGGTGATCGTTTGATATTCCGGGAACTGTGCGCCGGTGGCGCAAGCGTGGTTGGGCAGGATGCGAAGCCGGGTTCCCACCGGAAGCCGCCGCACCATGTCGGGATCGACCTTGCCGTCGCGGCGCGACACGATGCCATGCTCCTGGTTCGCCCCGGTCAGCACGAGCCCATCGATCAGATTGCCATCGACATCGCCCACGGCGCCGTATCCATAGTCGACCTTCTGTCGTTGCGTGCCGCGGTCGCGGCTCATGGCCATCCAGCCGGCATCGACGATCGTCCAGCCCTTCTCGGCCTGGTGCCCGATGACGGTCGTCAACACCGACAGTGCGATGTCCCGGGGCGTGCAGACCATCGCAGATGATCGGGACCGGCTTGGACTTCATATATCCGACCAATATTCCACTGACCGCAGAGCACGGCGTAGTCCCGCGCGATCCTTATCGATCCCAGAGCTAAACCTGGTCGAGCGCATGGTGAGAGCCATTCGCCACTATTGCATATTCACGGTTTGTTCTATAGGCTTGGAGTGGAGGAATCACTTGGAGTCCTCAGAATGATGGGTCGCCGTTTTGTAATTGCATATCGGTCGGGCTGGTCTGTCTCTGCCTCGGTCAAAGCGTGAAAGCACCGTCCGGTAATATCCTCATCACCGTCCTCAATGCGGGCGCTGGCACCTCCTCTACTGGCTCCGCAGCCGTGGTCGGCAGCAACCCGTGGGTGGTCAACCTGACTAGCGGGAAATTGTACGAAACTCCCCAGCAGGTGAAATCGATCTATGGCGAACTCGATGATCGTCAGGTGCGCCTGAACCGCTCTGGCTGACACCTCTCGGCCTCATCGACACGCACATGAAGACCCAGCACTATTTGCCGATGAGCCGCAGACGATTTGGCCAAGGCGCTGTATTGGCGTCATTTTGCTTTCGACAATCG
>DASSJW010000459.1:0-10057 GCA_035690995.1 Xanthobacteraceae bacterium | reverse complement strand
CGAATTCCGCGGCATCGGCGAGCGACAGGAAAAGCTTGTCGGCTAGCCCCAGCGGCAAGCCCGCCGCGGCCTCGGTTTTGGCAGGCAGACTCGGCGTGAAGGCGATCGCTTCTTCGGCCAGCAGTGCGCTGGGCAATGTCACGATCGCTGCATCCGCCGCGATCGAACCGTCCGTCGTCTCCACGCGCAATCGACGTCCGCGCCAATCGATCCGTCGGACAGCGCGGCCGAGCGCGACCGGCAGGTCGGCACCATGGGCGGCGATCACGGTGCCGTAACCCTCGACAACGCGCCAATTTACTCCGCTGTCGTCGTACCGGCTGAGATCAAGCACCGACACCCGTTCGAGTTCTCCCCCGCTGACATAGGTGCCGGTGGCGCCGATGAGGTCGTTCCAGCGCCCGTTCGGATCGAGCAGTGTGGCGGCCGGGATGTCCCGCGCCTCCTCCGCCGCCGAGGCCACGCGCGCAAAGAATTTCTCGCGCGCGTCCTGAAACGCGGCCTGCTCGGACAAGGGAAATCCGATCGGCGCCGAAGGCCGCATCCAGGGCGGCGGCGTCCTGTCGATCGAACGGCCTTGCGCCTCGGCAATCTCACGCCAGGGATTGCGATCGGCCGAATGCAGCCAGCCGCAGCCGAGATCGATCGGACATCGCGGATCGTCGCCAATCGTCCAGGCGCGTCCGCCGAGCCGCTCGCGCGCTTCAATCAGCAGACAATCGATACCGGCGTCCTTCAGCGTCCGGCACGCGGCCACACCGGCCGCGCCGCCCCCGACAATCACCACCTCGGTATCGCTATTCGTCACGCGTTATTCTGCGACATCTGGAAAGAAAGGACGGCTGCGCCACCAAGTGCACAACGTGACACTGAGGCCATCGCGAAGGCGCGAGCCGGACCGGCGAAGGCAAAAAGAGCTGTCGTTTTGACCGTCGCCACGATTGGCGATGACGGAACGAGCGCACCACCGAAAGAGCCGCCGCTTCATACCTTTTCGCGCGCGGTCAAAGCAGGCAGCACTCGCGACGTCGTCACCTCCGCCGTCTCTAATGGAACAGTTATTATATTTATAGCTATGGCACCTGGCACGTCGGCACATGCAAAAGGGCCCGGCAGCGCGGCTGCCGGGCCCCTTTGATTCCATTTAGGTGTTCTCAGATGATCAGGCTGGCAGCCGCGATCACGATCCCGGTGACGAATGCGGCTTGGCAGGAGAACACCAACGTTTCGGTGAGGATTCTGGTCATGTAAGCCCCCCGTTGTGACCCTACCACGCCCCGTGTGGGTCACATGTGTAAGGCACTCCTCTACCGTGGCAAAAAGGTGGCGGACCACCGCCTTAATTATGTATGAACGCCTAGCAGCCATGCCAAATCCGCCGGGGAACTGCGGCCGCCGCGGAGATGGGGGCGCTCAACATCCCCGCGATAGCTGACTCGGCGACGCTTTTCCGCAGGGCATCAGTGTCTCGTCCGATTCGCGTGCCTTTGATACGCGCATGACTTGCACTCGGACGAAACCATCGCCCTTGATGTCGAATTCCTTTACGCGGGCGGATGCGCCGGCGAGCGGATCAGCGCATGCGTCGTGCGCCGGGGACCGGACCACGCTCGCGATAGCGCGCCAGCAGCCGCTCGAAGCTCGCGTGCAGCGCGGTCTCGATCTCCGGCTTGCGCTCGAGCCGCGCCAACAGCATGGCTGCCGCTTCGATGGTCGAGAGTCCGTCGCTGCGAGGCTCGCGCCGCAGCCTGCCGTAGCGCGAGGGCCGTTTCGGCCCAAGCACGACGCGCTTGCACTTGAGCATCCAGCCATTGCGCCACCACAGCGCCTTGGCCTGGCTCCAGGTGCCGTCGAGCAGGATGATGCCCTCGATTTCGCGCAACGCCGAGTCCTGGTGATCGACCGCGTTGCCGCTCTTATTCACCACCACGATATCGCGTTCCGGCAGGATCGCCTTGGCCTTCACCGAGCCGAGATAGAGGATCGCCCAGCGCTGCGGATCGGTCGGGCGGCCGAGTATCTTGGTGAGGCTCGGCCAGGACAGTCCGATCTTGAGCAGTGCGTCCTTGAAGTGCAGCGCCGTGAGCCGCGCGGTGCCGAGCTCGCGATCCTGCTCCTGCGGGTGCTGCAGGATCAGCAGCGATACCTTGTTGTCGATTGGCGCGATGCCTTCGCACACGCACAGGGACCGCGGCTTGAGGCAGCGCGGACATTCCGCGTTCGGATCGGCTGGGGCCGCTGGCGGGGGCCCGGCGGACAATTCGCTCATCGGGGCCGTATACGCCCGGACCCGCGCAGGAACAATGCGCTCCGCCGGCCTAGCAACCCGAACAGATGGACATGATGCGCTTCATCCGCGCGCTCTCGTCCTCTTCTCTTTCAGGCCGCTTCTTCGCGACCTGCCGGGCCGGCTTGACTTCGGTTACGATGACGTCGGTGTCGATGACATCGTCATCGGCCATCGAGAACTGCGGTTCGTTTATGGCGGACGCGACTTGCCGGGGTGCAGCCTGCCTTGGGGCGGCTTGCCTCACGACCGGCGCCGCATCGC
Source organism: Xanthobacteraceae bacterium (assembly GCA_035690995.1). Lineage (GTDB taxonomy): Bacteria > Pseudomonadota > Alphaproteobacteria > Rhizobiales > Xanthobacteraceae > VAZQ01. Next base: position 7,506 of record DASSJW010000459.1, on the reverse strand, counting down.
TCGCCGCCGGCGCGGTCGGCATGGTGATGTCCTGCGCGACGACCGGCCTGGCGGGGGCATGATCCGGGCTTCTCGCCCGGCTGGCCGCTGCGACCTGCGTGCTGGCTCTGTCGGTCGCGAACTGCAGGTTCGGCAAGAAATCCGTGTTCCACGCGAAGCTATCCCGCGCCACGATCGGCGACTCGAGGACGCCGGGCCCGCCGCGCGGACCGAATCTGTAGTTGAAACCGACGCGGACGATATTGTCCCGATACTCCATCGGCGTTGTCGCGGTACCGGTGCCGAGGGCGTTGGGTATCGGCGCGTTCACGGTGGCGCCGTTGGCTCTGACGTAGAGATATTCGAGCTTCGCCGACCAATTGCTCCACAGCGCCAACTCGACGCCACCGCCCGCGGTCCATCCAAGCGTGCTGCCGGACAGCGGCTGGAAACTCGCGGTCGTGCCTGCGACCGTCATGGTGAGATAGTCTATTCCGTTGATAAGCGCCGCGCCGCCGGTCACGTAGGGCATGATCCAATCAAAGGCCAAACCGACGCGACCGCGCCCCGTCAGGAGCGACCGGATCTTCACGGTTTCGCTGGCGGTGCAGCCGGCGCCGCAGTTGACGGTGAAGGTGGTCTGCTGGCCCGACCATTGGCCGTCGAGTTCCGCCCCGAACACGAACATCCCGGCCTGCCAGTTGAAGCCGATTTGACCTCCGGCGATGGCACCGTTCAGATCAGTCGAGCCTGTGACTCTTGTCCCGCTCAATTCCGTCGGGCCGGCGATGGTGGGAAAGACGCCGGTAAAGAAATTGGGAAAAGGACCGGGTATCGGATTGGTAAGCCCGTTCGTGCCGCTGCCGGTGAAGATGATATTTGACGCGTGTTGCCCCCAACCATAACCGGCGTTGGCCCCGAAGTAGATGCCGGTCCATTCGACGGGCTGTCGGGCGACGAAGGGGCCCCGGTAAAGCGGTCCGCCGATCGGCAAGTCGGCCGCGACAGCCACTCCGGCCAGGCATGAAGTGGCGAAAAACGCCAGCGCTATGCGATATTTCACAGCAACCCCCCGGCTGCGACCCGGGGCCATCCTAGAGCAAGAACCGCATCCGACTGGTGACAGATTTGTCACAGCGGAGCCAAAAGAAGGCCCGTCGCCACCTTCGAAAACCCGAAATTAAGGTCATGCTCCCGAGCCGAGCGCGTTGCCGTGGCTGGGCGAAACAAGGAGCCTCGGGCTGTGGGACGGCCGCAGTCCCCGCGGCTTTGCCCCGCGTGCGGTGGTATAGCTCAAAGATAGGATGGGGCCTGGCCTGATTTGCACCCATGCGCCGACTTGAGTATCAATCGCGCCGAGTTGGCGTGGTGGAACGGCGAACGGTTGCTTCGCCCCCCGGGGTCGCGGCGGAAACGCTGCGCGGTGCCCGCCTGGATGCCTCGGAGGAAGCGGAGAGCCGGCTTCTCACTGTGTTCGCCCCGGCCCGCAACCGTGATCTCTGGAGCGCCCGGTCCGGAGTGGCGAAGGCAAGTTGCAAGCATGAAGGCTGATGACGAGGGGTCTCTTTGCTTTGCCGCCGGACCGCGCGCTGCGATTCGAGACGCGAACCGGATTTGAAGGATGGAATAGATGGACCAGTCTCTGTTCTTGGGGCAGGCAGACCGCAAGGGCGCGAGCGAGCGCTTGAGCCAGTTCATTGCATCTTCGGTGCGGGCCGGCCGCGCGAACGACGCGCCGTTCTACCACCTCGTATTCGAACGCATTTTCCCCGACGACGTCTACAACGCCATGCTGACGGCGATGCCGGTGGCGGCCGATTACCGTCCCATGTCGGGGCGGAGCAAGGCGCATGACCTCGAGGACGGAACCCATACGCGGGTCAAAATCGACCTGTTTCCCGAATACATTCGCAGCCTTCCGCCCGAGAAGCGCGCGGTGTGGGACGTCGTGGGTCGTGCGCTCTGCTCCGACGCGGTAAAGCAGGCATTCATTGAGCGGCTCGCACCTGGGCTGCGCGGCAGGTTCGGCGCGGACTTCGCCAATGTCGGCATGTATCCGATCCCGATTCTAACGCGCGACATTCCCGGCTACAGGATTCCGCCGCATCCCGATTCGCGCTGGAAGGGAATCACCGTCCAACTCTACCTGCCGCGCGACAACACGATGTCGCACATCGGCACGATCTTCCACGAACGATTACCCGACGGCAGCTTGCCCACGCGCACGCAGATGAAGTTCTCGCCCAATACCGGCTACGCCTTTGCCGTCGCCGACGATACCTGGCACTCCGCCGACACGGTCGGACCGGAGGTCACGACGCGAGATTCGATCCTGCTGACGTATTTCGTCGACGCCGGGCTGCTGCGTTTCCTGCGCAATCGCGGCAAGCGGATCGGCAATTTCCTCGGCAACGAGATCCGCTATTTGGCGAGGCCGCTCACCGGACGCGGGCGCCAATGACGGAGGCTTCTCCTTCGGCGGTCGACAGTTCGGTTCGTCGTCAACCCGCACGCGAAATGGTGGCGGCGGGGGAATGGATTCGAACCACCGTCTCGTGCTGTTCACACACGCGCTCTGCCGATTGAGCTACCCTGCCACAAGCGAAGCCTAGTGTGGCGCATTTGACGTTCCTATCAGTATTGGCCGCGAGTCCTTCATAGGAACGTCAAATGCAAAGCCACACTAGGATCATGACTTGCTAGTGTTCCTTTGTTTCCGACGTTCGTAAAAGCGGGTGCTGCGAAATGATACGAACGTCGGAAACGGAACACTAGCGATGATCAGCGGCCGAACTGTGGTGACGTTGCCTTTCGCCCGACCAATTCGTGCGTGTGGATGGCGTGACGGTGCGAAGATGTCGAACAAATCCGTCGGAGTAGAGCGGTATGCGTAACGGGGATGTAGCTCTGCGGCTCTCGATCGTGGTAGCGGTGGCAAGCTTCATCGCCCTGGCCGCCGGGCTGTACGAGCTCGATCGGCGCGAGAAAAGCACTTCCGCCACTGGCGAGCGCAATCTCGCCGAAATCGAGCAGCGACTCCACGTCCTCGGCGAGCAGATTTATATCCTCAACAATCAACTCACCACCCAGATCATCGCGAACGAACGCCAGATTCAGACCCTCAACGGCGAAGTTCGGGACCTCCGTCACGGCTACGAGGCGCGCCTGAAGGAGTTGGAGGAGGTCGTGCGCGTCCGGCGATAACCGCCGCCGGAAGGCAGTGGCGGTGCGGTTAGCTGAACCAGCTGACCGCCATTCCGGCGACGCAGGCGGCCATCGCAAGCGTCGACGTCCACCCCAGCCATTGCAGCCAGCCCGTGATCGTGAACTTGCCCATGACCCGCCGCTGAACCGTCATCAGCATCATGACGGTCATGACAGGTACGGCAACGACTCCGTTGATCACGGCGGTCCAGTACAGGGCTTTGATCGGGTCGATCGGGCTCAACGTGATGGCGACCCCGAGAATGGCGGCGGCGGTCAAGGTGGAATAGAACGCCACCGCCTTGCCCGGCGGACGCGAAAGCCCGATCGGCCACTTGCACGCCTCGCCGATGGCATAGGCCGCCGAGCCGGCCAGGACCGGGATGGCCAGCAGACCGGTCGCGACAATCCCCAGTGCGAATAGGATGAATGCAAACTCGCCTGCGACCGGCTTGAGCGCTTCCGCCGCCTGCGCCGAGGTCGCGACACTGGTGATGCCGGCCTGGTTCAGGGTTGCCGCGGTGGTGAGGATGATTGCGAGCGCGATGAGATTCGAGAACGCCATGCCGACGAGGGTGTCGGCCCGGATGCGCTCGAATGCGTTGCGGGCCTGGCGCGGTGCGCGCACCAGCGGTTGTCGCTGCTGGTTCGCCTTCACGTCTTCCGCCTCCTGCGAGGCCTGCCAGAAGAACAAGTAGGGCGAGATCGTGGTGCCGAGGATCGCGACGAGGGTGGTGAAGAACTCGGAGCTCCAGGTGATCCGCGGCACGAACAGGCCGGTCAGCGCCTCGGCCCAATGCACCTTTGCCGCAAATAGCGCCGCGACATAAGCGAACAGGCTCAAGGTCATCCACTTCAAGACCATGACGTAGCGGTCATAGTTCGTAAACACGATGCCGCCGACACAGACCGCCCCGAATGCGACCACGTAGAGGAAACCGGGGCCGCCGATCAGCAGCTTGGTCGCATCGGCCATGGCGCTGAGGTCGGCGCCGATATTGATCGCGTTGGCGATGAACAGCAGCGTCACGATGACCTGCAGGAGCCAGTTCGGATAATGCCGGCACAAATTGCCTGCAATTCCATGCCCCGTGGTGCGCCCGATGCGCGCGCTGATTTCCTGGATCGCCGCCATCAGCGGATAGGTCAACAGCATCGTCCAGCCGATGCCGAAACCGAGTTGGGCGCCGGCCTGGCTGTAGGTGCCGATGCCGGACGGGTCGTCATCGGATGCGCCGGTGATAAGGCCTGGACCGAGCCTGCGAAAAAACTGCAGCGCCCGACCCCCGGCGGCGGGGGCGGCCGGCCGCGTATCGCTGGCCGCTGCCGTGGCGGTGTTCTGCTCGAGCCGGGGCGCCTGCATAGCCGAGACAGAACGCCGCGATCGCCGAAAGGTTGCAGCGGCGCAGGCCCCTCGCGCTTGATCTTGCAATGCAAGTTGAGCCCGGCCCCCTGGGTTCCACGGCGTTCGCCGCGCCCGCGCGCAACGCCGGTCAGCGGTCGAGGAGGTCATTCCGGCCGGTCTTCGGTCCTGGGCAGCCACCGGTCAAGGGCGCGGCGACCAAACCGAGCTCGCGCAGGCTGAGCAAGAGTGCCGCGAAAAAAAGCGGAAGCACGAAATAGAGAAGGCGGAAGATCAGCAGCGACGCCAGCAGCCCCTCCTTCTGGAATAGAGGCAGGCCCACGAACATGGCTGCTTCGAATACGCCGAGGCTGCCCGGGGCATGGCTGAGGAAGCCCAGCAGCGTCGCGGTCACGAAAACCACGAGCAAAGTGATGAAATCGATGGGCGGATGATCGGGAAGCAGCATGTACATCGCGAGCGCCCCCACGCTGAGATCCAGAACGCCGATCCCGATCTGGACCAGGGTCAAGCGCAGCCCGGGGAGGACAATTCGCCAATCGGACTGCCCGACGACGCGTGGCCGCGGCATGAGCCAGATCAGATAGCCGACGATGAACAGCAGCCCCGACAATCCGATCACGCGGTTGATCCATGCCGGCAACTGATTGACGGCGCTCGCGGCCGCAGGCGCGTACGACATGCCGAACCCGAGCAAGAAGGCGTTGCCCAGCCAGAACGTCAGTCCCGTGACGAAGGCGATCTTGGCGACGTCGATGATGCCCAAGCCCCAGGCGGAATAGATCCGAAACCTGATTGCGCCGCCGGTGAACACGGTCGCGCCGAGATTGTGGCCGATCGCGTAGCTGGTGAAAGCGGCCAACGCTGCGATCCGATACGGCACGGCATTCCGGCCGATCGTGCGCAGGGCAAAGAAATCGTAGAAGGTCAATGTGAGGTAACCGGTGAGCACGAAGCCACCGGCGATCACGACGTCTCGAATCGACTTTGCATGCAACGCCGCGACCACCTCGTCCAGGTCGATGTCGCGTACCAGCCGGAACAGCGTGGCCCCGGCCACCACGACGATCAGCACGCCGATCGCAAGGCCTATTCCGCTCCAGACTCGTCCTTGTATCGCCCCGGTGATGCCGTTCGTCATTTCTGGCATTGGCCTTGGGCGACGGACTTTCGCTGGAGCGATTCGCGGGGGCAACCTCCCATCGTTGTGCAACAGCATTGTTACATGCGGCGCAGACGCGGGAGCTCGATCGCCGCAGCGCGCGCGACAGATGTTCGGAGGGACCGCGGGGGACGTCGATGGTCATACGATTGAAATATGAAATCGCAATGTTGTCGCATGCGATTCCCCCGCAAGCCGACCGAATGCGGTCGGCCGAGATCCGCTTGATGCGAGTCCTCGTCGCGACTGATGCCTGGCACCCGCAGGTCAACGGGGTGGTCCGCACCTTGACCTCGCTTGCGCGCAGCGCGCAAGCGCTCGGCGTCAGCATCGACTTCCTGTCGCCGGAGGGCTTTCGGACCGTTCCGGTGCCGACCTATCCGGGCTTGCGCCTGGCCTTGCCGAGCCGCGGGCAGATCGCCCGCCGCATCGAGCAGGCCAAGCCGGATGCGATCCATATCGCGACGGAGGGACCGATCGGCTACATGGTCCGGGCCTATTGCCGAAAACTCCGCCGTCCGTTCACCACCAGCTACACAACGCGATTTCCCGAATATATCTCGGCACGGGCGCCGATCCCCGAAAGCTGGCTTTACGCCGCGCTGCGACGCTTTCATGCCGCTGCGGCGGTTACGATGGTGTCCACGCCGTCGCTCATCAGCGAGCTCGACCGGCGGGGATTCCGCAATCTCGGCATGTGGACGCGCGGCGTGGACACCAATCTGTTCAGGCCGGACCGCGCCATCGCGATCGACCTGCCGCGCCCGATCTTCATCACCGTGGGACGGATCGCGGTCGAAAAGAACCTCGAAGCATTCCTCTCGCTCGATCTGCCCGGCACGAAAGTCATCATCGGCACCGGCCCGCAGGAAGCGGAGCTGCGGCGGCGGTTCCCCGGCGTCAAGTTCCTCGGCCTGCTGGAGAACGGGACCCTGGCCGCGCATCTGGCGGCGGCCGACGTCTTCGTATTTCCAAGCCGGACGGACACGTTCGGTGTCGTGCAGCTCGAGGCGCTGGCGAGCGGCGTTCCGGTCGCCGCTTTCCCCGTCACCGGGCCGAAGGACGTCGTCGGCAACGATCCGATCGGCGTATTGAACGAGGATCTGCGCGTCGCCTGCGTGGAGGCGCTGCAGATCTCGCGCGACGCATGCCGCGCGTTCGCGCTGAGGTATTCCTGGGAAAGCAGCGCGCGCCAGTTCATCGAACACGTCAAGACCGTGGTGGCAGGCGGCCATCACGCGCCAAGCGCAGCGATGGCGACGGTCGGTGCACAGGGATGAGGCGGCACAAACGATCTCCCCTGCCACAACGTCGCAAGACAAGGAGCCAACTCGTGACCGATCTGTCGCGCACCGAACTCGACAAGGAGACGATTGCAAAGGCGTATGCCCGCTGGGCACCGGTCTACGATCTCGTATTCGGCGCGGTTTTCGAGCGCGGTCGGGAGGCCGCGGTCGCGGCCGCCGAACGCATCGGCGGCCGCATCCTCGAGGTCGGGGTCGGCACCGGCATGTCGCTGTCGGACTATTCGCGCACCAGCCGCATTTGCGGCATCGACATTTCCGAGCCGATGCTGCGCAAGGCGCAGGAGCGGGTCGCCGAGCTCGGCCTTTCCAATGTCGAGGGACTTTGGGTGATGGACGCGGAGCAGCTGTCGTTTCCGGACGCCTCGTTCGACGTGGTGGTGGCACAATACGTGATCACCACGGTGCCGAACCCCGAGGCGACGCTCGACGAATGCGCCCGCATATTGAAACCGGGCGGCGAGATCGTGCTGGTCAGCCGGGTGGGCGCGGAA
>DASSJW010000458.1:0-12450 GCA_035690995.1 Xanthobacteraceae bacterium | reverse complement strand
AGCGTGCTTGAATCCAGGAAGAGCTTGTCGCCGAGACGACCAACAGTCTGATCGTCCTCCTCGTACAGGACCACAAGCACGAGGTACTGCGGGTAAGTCAGTCCGAGCTGGTCGAGAAGAGGCTTGTAGACGCGGTTCACTGCGAGGTTCGCCGAATAGATGGCGAAGCACAGGAAATCGTCGAGCTTGGGAATGTTGCCCGAGGTGACGGCAAGTCTTTTCGAAGCCATGGCCATGTTCCTGCAGCCGACCGAGGCAGCGGCCGCCGCGTCACAGATAGTTGATGCGCGATATAATCGCAAGAGATTGACATCGCGGGGCGCGAAATTACCTATCGTGCGATTTAATCGTTCAGCGTATTTTGTACGAGGCTTCAGCCACGCCGCATCGGCGGACAACGGAGCAGAACGTGATGAAAAACCTGGTCAAATACGCCCTTTTTGCCGGAGCCGCCGCCGCCGTCATCGTTTGCTGCGCAGAGGCATTCGCCGGCAACGCAAGTCATCCGTCGGCGACAGTGCCGGCCGGTGCTTATCGGGGAGGCCATCTGGATCAAATCGCCACACATTGATCGGCGTCAACCGTACGGAAGCCGCGCGCACTGGCATGCACGTCCGCAGGGCCACTGCTCTCAGATCAACCAAGATTCTCGATCGGACCGGACGACCACCGACCGCTCGTTCCCTGCAGACGACGCAGACCGTCGATGGAACGTCTGATCACACGTACCCAGGTGCGGGCTCGCATCGAAGCCGAGCCCTTTACTCCCCGCATTGTTCAACTTTCGGGCGGCGTAGCCGATGACTCTCTTCATCCTCGCCTATTTGGCCGGCGTGCTCACCATCGCCACGGCTTGCATCTTCCCGATCCTGCCGTTCGTGCTGGCGCGCGCCCACAAACCTTTCAGGCGAGGCGGTTTACCCATGCTGCTCGGCCTCGCCTTCGCTTTTGCCGCAGTGGCAAGCCTTGCATCGGTCGCCGGGGGCTGGGCGGTGGAAGCGAACCGCCACGGCAGGACCGTCGCCCTGGTGCTGATGACGCTGTTCGGACTGACGATGCTCCTGCCCGCTCTCGCGGCGCGGATGACGGCGCCGATCGTGTCGATCGGGTCCAGGCTCGCGAACTGGGCAGGGCAACGCATATCCGCCGGGGGCACGACAGCGGCCTCCTCGGTGGTGCTCGGGGTCGCGACTGGGTTGGTGTGGGCGCCTTGCGCCGGCCCGGTGTTGGGATTGATCCTGGCCGGCGCGGCGCTGCGCGGTCCCGGTGTCGAAACGTCGCTGCTACTCCTGACCTATGGATTGGGAGCGGCAACTTCGCTTGCGGCCGGCTTGTTCTTCAGCGGACGCGTTCTTGCCGCCGTCAAGCAGTCGGTGCGATGGGGAGATGGCCTTCGCCGCATCCTCGGCGCGGCGGTTGTGGCAGGCGCCGCGACGATCTGGCTCGGACTCGATACCGGCTTTCTCACCCGCCTGTCCTCAGCGGGCACGAACATTCTCGAACAACGGCTCATCACTACCCTGCGAAATGCCCCTGAGCCCGGGACTGGCACGGCCGAGCACGCCACCGCTCCAGCCCCCGCGTTGTCGGGTCCGCTGGGTTCACTGTTGGCAGCGCCACAGTGGCTGAACACGCCGCCACTGCACCCCGAAGATATACGGGGCAAGGTCGTTCTGGTGAATTTCTGGACCTATTCCTGCATCAACTGCTTGCGGGTGCTGCCGCATGTCCGGGCCTGGGCGGAGAAATACCGGGATCGCGGACTTGTTGTCGTCGGCGTGCACACACCGGAGTTCGCCTTCGAGAAGGATGCAGCCAACGTGCGCACAGCGTCGGTCGCACTCGGCGTCGGCTATCCTGTCGCCGTCGATAACGACTTCGAAATCTGGCGGGCGTTCAAAAATCAAGCATGGCCTGCACTCTTCTTCGTTGGCGCCGACGGTCGCGTACGGCATCGCGAGCTCGGCGAGGGCGGCTACGAACAATCGGAACGGCTGATCCAGCAACTGCTGTCCGAAGCCGGCGGAACGCCGGTTGCCGGCGATGTCGTAGCCGTCAGCGGGAAAGGTCCGCAGGCTGCGGCGGACGAAAGAAATCTGCGATCGGGGGAGACCTATGTCGGCCACAACCAGGCCAGGAACTTCGCTGCTCCCGGCGGCATCAAGGAAGATGCGCCAAACCTCTATCGCACCCCGTCGGCGCTGCCGCTCAACCGATGGAGCCTGGCAGGGGTCTGGACGATCGGAGGCGAGTTCGCCACGCTGAACGAGCCATCCGGCAGCATCACCTACCGTTTTCACGCCCGCGATCTTCACCTCGTATTGGCTCCGCATGCTCGCGGCGAACCCATTCGCTTTCGCGTCAAGATCGATGGCGCGCCTCCCGGGGCTGACCACGGCTTTGACGTGGACGCCCAGGGTTGGGGGAGCGTGGCGGACGAGCGCCTCTATCAGCTGGTCCGGCAAACCGGGTCGGTCGCAGACCGGACCTTCGAGATCGAGTTCTTCGCTGCCGGTGTCCGCGCCTACGCGTTCACGTTCGGATAGAGCACCAGGCCCATTGCATCCAAGAAGGTCACCGCCAACTAACCGTAACAGGACGATCGAAGGAGATTCACCGATGGGCACGATCAAAATGTCCCAAGATATCAACCACGATCGCCGCCGCTTTCTTGGCACAGCCGCCATGACCGTTGCTGCCGCCCAGTTCGGCATGATCGGTTCTGCGGACGCGCAACCCAGCACGACAAGCCCGGCGGATGCGACTTCGGTTAAGCTCGGCACCATCAAGCCGGGGACGAACACGTCGTTCGGTTCGCTGAAGCAGATCGATGCCGGCGTGCTCAATGTTGGCTACGCCGAAGCCGGCCCCGCCGATGGCCCTGCGGTCATTCTTCTGCACGGCTGGCCCTACGACATTCACAGCTTTGTCGATGTCGCGCCGGCGCTGGCGTCGGCGGGCTACAGGGTGATCGTCCCCCATCTGCGCGGCTATGGCACCACACGCTTCCTTGCAAGTGAGACGGTCCGGAATGGCCAGCAGTCGGTGATTGCTGTCGATATCATCGCATTGATGGATGCGCTCAAGATCGAGCGGGCGACCGTCGGCGGCTACGATTGGGGCGCGCGGACGGCCAACATCATGGCGGCGCTCTGGCCGGACCGCTGCAAGGCAATGGTCTCCGTCAGTGGTTATCTGATCGGCAGCGTTGAAGCCAACAGGATGCCGCTGCCGCCAAAGGCGGAGCTCCAATGGTGGTACCAATATTATTTCGCCACGGAACGCGGCCGGGCCGGCTACGAGAAATATCGGCACGATTTTGCGAAGCTCATCTGGCAGATCGCTTCGCCGAAGTGGGACTTCGATGATGCGACGTTCGATCGCAGCGCAGCGTCCTTCGACAACCCGGATCACGTCAGCATCGTGATCCATAATTACCGCTGGCGGCTTGGCCTGGCTGAAGGCGAGCCGAAATACGACGATCTGGAAAAGCGGCTTGCCGAAGGTCCGGTCATCACCGTGCCCACCATCACCCTTGAAGGCGATGCCAATGGTGCGCCACACCCGGACAGCAGCTCCTATGCCAAGAAATTCTCGGGCAAATATGCGCACCGGATCATCAACGGCGGCGTCGGGCACAATCTGCCGCAAGAGGCCCCGCAGGCCTTTGCCGAAGCGATCGTCGAGGTCGACGGTTGGTCCAGATCGAACAGGTGAGACGTACTCGATCGGGTAGACTTGCCCCGCCTTCAGCCGACCCGCTGGCCGACGAAGTCGGTGAGCTCCTTGCGGGTCATGTCCGGCGCGAACCAGATGAAGAGCGGCGCGAGCAACAGGAACGACACCGCAAGCAGCGGCAGGCCGGCGGCGACCGAGTGCGCCGTCGCGATCCAGCCCATGATCATCGGCGCGAGCGAGGCCACCGCGAGCCCAAAGGTGAAGGAAGCGCCCACGCCGGTGCCGCGGATCTGAGTCGGGAACAACTCGGCGGTATAGCCGAGGCCGGTGCCGAAGCTGCCGGTGATGAGGAAGTTGGTCGCCAGCCCCGCCCAGAACAGACTCATGGGGCTGTCGAGGTGGCCCATCAATACCAGGAGAATGGCGCCCGGGACGGCGAAGCACGGGATCACCCAGCGGCGTCCGAACAGATCGCACAGCCAGCCGCAGAACCAATAGGCGAAGATCGCGCAGGCCATCCAGATCGTGAGGTAGGAGCTCATGGTCTGGAAGCCGAGGTGCTTCTCGGTGGCCAGATAGAACGGCATCCACGCCGACCATCCGAGCCAGGTGAACAGATAGAAGAAGTAGACCAGCGACGCGATCAGCATTTCGCGCGGGTATTGGCGCGCCGGCGACAGGATGTCGAGCTGCTTCTTCAGCCCCTGCTTGAGCATCTGCGCGGTGACGCGCTCGTAACGCGGGCTTTCCTTAATGCCGATGCGGATCCAGAGCACGAGCAACGCCGGAATGATGCCGAGAAAGTAGAGCGAGCGCCATCCCCAGAGCGGCACGACGACAAGCGCCGCGGCCGAGCACAGCATGTAGCCGAATGGGTAACCGCCGACCAGGCCGCCCAAGGCGGTCGCGCGCCATTTGGTCGGCGCGGTCTCGGTCACCATCAGCATGCCGACCGGGTTCTCACCGGCGAGCGCGATCCGGGTGATCGAGCTGAAGATCAAGAGGCTGACCCAGCCGGTCGAAAAGCCGGTGAGGCCGGTGAAGACCGAATATCCCAGAATGGCCCAGATCAGCGCGGGCTTGCGGCCATAGAGATCGGCAAACACCGGGAAAGCGAACGTGCCGATGAGACCGATCCAGCGCGAGATCGTGGTCACCATGCCCATCGTCGCCGGCGTGATCCCCCATTCCTTGATGAGGAGCGGCGTGACCAACTGCATGATGGTGGCTTCGTAGATGTCGAACGCCCAGCCGAGAATGCAGATCGTCAGCACGGTGGCGTTGTAGGAGGTCCATCGGTCGCTGGCCGCCACGGGTGGCGCCACGGCGGCCGGGACGGTCGAGGAGGTGGAGGACATGTCCCGTTCCCTTCCCTACGGTCCCGCTCTCCGGCGGATGCACGAGCCTGCTCTCGCGGCAGCCATGCCGTCAAGACACCGGCCACGCTCCGGCGACGGCGCGCCGCGTCAGCCGTCGAGGAACGCGCGCACCGTCTTCATCACCGTCTGCGGCTGTTCGAGGTGCGGCAGGTGTCCGGCCTGATCGATCAGCTCGACTCGCGCGCCGGAAATCCGCCGCGCGAACTCCTGGGCATAAGCCGGCACGATGATGCCGTCCGCCTTGCCCCAGAGGATCAGCGTCGGCGCGGCAATGCGGTGCGCGCGCTTGGCGAAGCCGCGATCGGCGATCGGCCAGACGAACTTGCCGGAACACGCCTGCGCCCAGATGAATTGCGCCAGCGTGTCGATGCGCTCGGCGCCTTCGCTTGGGACCTCGAAAAAGCGCCGCGCCGCCTCCCCCTCGGGATCGGCAAAGAGCGAGGGCCGACGCGCCTTGTCGCTGAGGATCATCCAGTTTTTGACCGGCAGGTCGTCCCGCCACAAGCCGACCGGATCGATCAGCACCATGCGGCCGACCGACTTCGGCGCCGTCGCCGCAAACTCGGCGGCAACCAGGGCGCCGAAGGAATGGCCGACGAGCGCCGGCGCGGAAAGCTCCAGCTTATCGAACAGCTCACCGTAATAGACGATCAGGTCGAACCAGGTGTCGAGGGCGTGCACAGCCTCGGGATCGCCGCGAGTGGTGCCTGGGTGCTTGGGCGCATAGACGGTATTGGCTTCGGCAAGGCTGGTGACGAATGCGCGATCGGGGGCGAGCCCCCAGGGTCCATGCAGATAGACGAGCGGCGGACCGCGGCCGCTGATCTCCACTTCCGTCTGGATGCGGTCCTGCCAAAGCCTCAGCCTGCGTACTTCAGGGGTGGCCATTTGCGCTCTCCACCCGCGATCAGGACGCGGCCGCCATGGCGGCAGCCGAACGCTTGGTCCGCAGGCGCTCGGGCCACCAGCGGTCCTCGTAGCGGTCATCCCACTGGGGAGCGAGATGCGGCAGCACCTCGCGCGCGAACAGGTCGATGTTGCGCTTGCACAGCTCGGTCGGCATCGAACCGAAATGCAGGAGCGCCAGCAGATGCCCCATGCGCAATCGCTTGATGCCGTCCATGAGCTGTTCGCGCACGGTCTTCGGGCTTCCGACCACGACGAAACCGCGCGCGAAGAAATCTTTGGCCTTGAGCTCGCGCAGATTGATCCCGGCGCGTGGGTTGTTCTGCAACGCCTGCACCAGCGCGCCGTATTCGAGGCAGCCCGGAATCGCCTGATAATATTGCGGCGTGTAGAGCAGCTTGTGAAAGAAATACTCGGCGTGCGCGGCGTAGAGGTCCTCTGCCTCGGCATCGGTCTCGGCCACGCCGATGAGCTGCAAGAAACTGAACCGGTACGGATTATCGTCGCGCCCCTTGCGCGCAACCAGCTCCCAATAACGGTCGCCTACCTGCTCCGCGTTCTTGGCGCCGTAATAGCTCAGATGGCAGAAACAATGATCCTGGCCGACGACATACTCGGCAGTCGAGGAAATACCGGATCCTGGGATCCAGATCGGCGGATGCGGCTGCTGGATCGGTCGCGGCCAGAGATTGACCATGCCGAGCTGATAGTGCCTGCCGTTCCAGGCGAAGATTTCCTTCGCCGACCAGGCCTTGGTCACCAGCGCTAGCGCCTCGCGGTAGCGCTCGCGCTGCTCGACCGGAATGACGCCGTTCGAAATCGTAGCGTCAGTCGGCAGCCCGGTGGGGAAGCCCGCCACCAGCCGGCCGCCACTGATGCAGTCCAGCATGGCATATTCTTCGGCGATCCGCGTCGGCGGCGTGGTGGACGGCAGGGTCGAACCGAGCTGGATGATCGCGACGTTCTGGCCGTTGGTTTCCTTCGCCAGCACCGCGCCCATGATGCTCGGGTTCGCCATGAAGCCGTAGACGTTCTGGTGATGCTGGTTCGTGCATAGCCCATGCAGGCCGGCCTTGGCGGCAAACAGCATCTCGTCCAGCGTGGCATTGTAATACTGGCCGACCTTGTCGGAATCGGCGACATCGAACCAGACCGGGTCGATATAGGCCGAGCTGTAGCGTTGATCGAAATCCGCCGGCAGGTCTCGGTAGGGCATCAGGTGGAACATGCAGACCTTCACGGCAGCACCTCGCCTTCGTCGATGTTAATGCTGATGCTACGCTGAGGTCGGCGGCCACTCAATGCAGACTGCGGTTTGCGGTCCTGCGCCCTTCGCTTGCCCCGCATGCGCGCAACGCCTGTTTCGCCGGTGCCGGTCAGCGGACCGGGCGCGTCGGAATCCCGGGCTGGCTTGAACGTGCGGCGATCCCCGCAAATCCGTCTGCGGTTGTGGGTTTCGGGGCGCGGTGTTAGCGTTGCCAAACTTCGCAACAACAGGGGCTCGTGCGCAGAATTCACGCCGGTGCGGCGGAAAGGACGATGCCATGACCAAGCCACCGTTCGTCGCGGTCGCTCTTTTGACGGCAGCAGCCTCGTTTGCCCTCTGGCAGCCGGCGGCGGCCCAGGGCGATGCCGAAGCGCAGCTCGGCAAGGTGCACTTCGAAACGTCGTGCAACGCGGCGGCCCAGCAGCGGTTCGACCGCGGCATGCGGTATCAGCACTCGTTCTGGTACAGCGCCTCCCGCGAAATATTCGAAGATGTGTTGAAAGCCGACCCGGATTGCGCCATCGCGTATTGGGGCATCGCGCTGAGCCTACTCAACAATCCCTTCATCGGCATGCCTCCCGCAAGCAATCTGCCGCTCGGGCTTGCCGCGCTCGAAAAGGGAAAAGCCGCCGGTGCCAAGACGCAGCGCGAGCGCGACTACATCGATGCGCTTGCGGTCTTCTACACCGGCTACGACAAGACCGACCACCGCGCGCGCATCCAGGCCTATGTGAAGGCGATGGAGCAGTTGGCGCAACGCTATTCGAACGACGACGAAGCGCAGATGTATTATGCCTTGGCGCTGAACGTGGCAGCGCCGCCGGCAGACAAGACCTATGCCAACCAGCTCAAGGCCGCATCGATCCTGGAGGCGATCTTCCAACGCCAGCCTTATCACCCCGGCGTCGCTCATTACCTGATTCACACCTACGATTATCCGGCGATCGCGGATAAGGGGCTCGAAGCGGCGAAGCGTTATGCCGAAATCGCCGCCGCGGCGCCGCACGGGCTGCACATGCCTTCGCATATCTTTACCCGCGTGGGTTATTGGAAGGAATCGATTGCCTCCAATGGCGCTTCCGTCCGCGCCGCGAAAGCCCACAAAGAGCTGCACGATCAGCTGCATGGCATGGATTACCTCGTCTATGCCCATCTCCAACTCGCCCAGGACCGGCAGGCGAGAGACGTTGTCGACGAGATGACTAAGGTCCAAGGCTTCAATCCGGAGGTTCGCACCGGGCCTTTCGCCCTTGCCGCCAGCCCGGCACGGTACATGGTGGAGCGCGGCGACTGGAAAGGCGCGGCGGAACTTCAGGTCCGGCCGACGCGCTTCGCCTATGTGGATGCGATCACCCATTTCGCGCGTGCGCTCGGTGCGGCGCGGAGCGGCGATGCCGCAGCTGCAAAGCTCGACATCGCAAAGCTTGCCGAGTTGCGCGATAAATTGCGGGCTGCAAATGATGCATATTGGACGGAGCAGGCCGATATCCAGTTGCAGATCGCGAATGCGTGGGTCGCCTTTTCCGAAGGCAAGCGCGATGATGCACTCAAAGCGATGAGCGCGGCGGCGGACGCCGAAGACAAGACCGAAAAGTCCGTGGTAACGCCCGGGCCCTTGGTGCCGGCGCGCGAACTTTACGGCGCCATGCTGATCGAATCCGGGATGGCAAAGGAAGCCATGGCCGCCTTCGAAGCGACGCTGGAAAAAGAACCCAACCGTCTGGGCGCCACGCTCGGTGCGGCGAAGGCAGCCGAAAAGACCGGCGATGCCAGCAAGGCGCGGCAATACTATGCCAAGGCGGTCGCGCTGGCGCAGGACGCCGACCCGGTCAGGCCGGAACTCGCGGCCGCGCGGGCCTTCCTGGCAAAGAACTAGCGCACGAACGTACCGCCGGCAGGCCCGGGATGCGGATCGGCCACCGCCGGCAACGAATGCAGCCTCTCGGGTGTCCGCTTTACGGCTCTTGGAGCATGACGGGACATCCAACCAACGCGTGCTGAACTAATGCACTAGTTCTTGCTGTCCACAATGCTCTGCGCGATGTCTCGAAAGGCTGTGGCTGATATGTCGACGGCTTTACCGCAAAGCGGGACGGAGGCTTTTCACCGCGTACGGGGCGCGAGCCGACATGCGATTTGAAAATCCTGGTGTGCCATTCTATCCTGATCAGGCGCGCATCTCATCCTCAGGACGGCGTGTCATGATGCGCATTATGATCGTATCCATATTCGGAGCGCTGCTCGCTGCTTGTTCCGGCAGCAGCAGGGTTGACGACATTCTTCGCCCAAATACGCGTCCACATTCGGCGGGCCAATACACGGCAACCAAGAGTCATTTGGACAATCGCAGCACGCCTGAGGCGGGGGCACGCACGACGCCCGCGGCCGAGCCGCAAGAGGTGCCGAAATCCGCGGTTCGAAGCCCCTCTGAGGAGTAGGCCGCCGGACCGCGGGCGCTCGCGGGGAACGATCACGGGGAGCGTTGGCGCCGCGTTGCCGGGCCAGCCGACGGACTTGGGGGGTGGCGCAAGCAAACCTGCAAGGACGGCCGTATTACAGCCGCCCCTCGCATTCTTCGATTTCGCCGCCGAGCAGCTGCGCCGGGTCCAGCGAGCTAGCGGGCCGCGCGCGGGGTCCCATAGTAGCGCATCGGCTCGCCCGGTTTGCGTTCCTTCCGCAATTTCACGCCAGCCTGCTCGCAGGACCTGACCACGAATGGCATGCACTGCGTCCAACCCACCACCGCGCACAGCTCTTTGTTGGTTGCCCCCTTGGGCCGGCAGACCGTGTCCACGAGCAGCGCGCCGGCGGAGCCTTCCACCAGTCCATCAGGACGCCGCTTGGTCCTGGGCCTTATGATCACCGGCCTTGGTTTTGTGCCGGTTGCTGCGGACTTTGTTTTCGGCTTCGGTTTTGTCTTTGCCTTGGTCTTCATCTTCATCTTCGTGTTGGTCTCGGGTTCAACGCTTCAACTGGCGCCCGCCTGGTTTCGGCGGCCTTGCATGCCTCTTAATATACATAACGCTTTCCCTCGCTCGAGTCTCTTAAACGTCTTACTGCCACGCGACTCAAGATAGCTGCGAGGTTGTTTAAGGGCAAAACCGCCGCTTCGGGACCAGCGCGGCGGGAGACGCTAGAACAAGCCTTCCGCCGCCTCGCCCCTCGAATGGTGATGCCGGCGCCCGGCAGGCTGATGTTCGGGCTCAGCCCTGCGCGATGAGCCCAACGATCCCTGCCGACCGCCTGCCATCTTTTGATGGATGCTCGGGCTCCGGGGGCAAGCCAGGACGAGGGCGCTCCCTAAGGATCAATATCGCTCGTGCCGGGTTGAATGGAGGGGGCGCGTCTCTGAGGAGGATCCGACAATGCAAAAATGCGCTCTGGTGATCACGACGTCTGCATTCATTCTGGCATGTAGTGCCCTGGCTGCGAGCGCCCAGCAGACCGGCGGGCCGATGACGCAGCAGCGAGAGGGGTTGGAGCGCCAGATCGAGGGGGCTCAAACCCCGCGTCGCGCCATTGAAGGGGACCGCGATCGGGACGACGACAGGTATGGCGGCGGGATGATGGGCCGGGGTTACGGACCTGGTTGGCGGCATCATCAGGACTGGAGCCCAGGAGCCATGGGCCCCGGCATGATGGGCTCAGGCATGATGGGCCGAGCAGGTATGACGGGGCCCGGAAATATGGGTTCCGGCATGATGATGCGGATGCTCTTTACTCTGATGGACAGTGATGGTGACGGGACCGTCTCCTTGCAGGAGTTTCAGGCGGCTCACGAGCGGATCTTCAAGGGAATGGACGCCAACAAGGATGGCCGTCTGACCTTGGAGGAGATTCAGGCCTTCATGCAGGGAACCAGGACAGCGGCTCCGCGACAGTAGCGCGCCTCAGCTGACCCAATTGGTCACGCTGTTACCGTCGCTGCCTTTAACCCGCTGTTGAGCTTAATGCCGGGAAGGACTCGCCGCTCCGTCTCCGGGGTGAGACAGTCCACCCAGGCTCGGTCCCGGCTTGGGCCAAATTAGGTGCAGCCCCACGTCAAGGGCTCGGGGGACGGGACCGGGCCACTCACCTGAGCGTCCACTCTCGCGGTGCAATTATCGCGATGCCGAAGGCGCAGATTTCGGGATGATCGCCAGAAATTCTATCGGCGTGTCGGATCGATTTTCACCCGCATGCCGTTGTGCCGGTACCCACTCAATCGTACCAGCTGTACGCGTATAGTCGTTCATCGCGCCATCCGCTTTCGTATCCCGCATGTGCGCGTCGGTGAGCCAGACCACCAGTCGCGCGCTCACATCGTGCATTCCAGTCCTTTCGTGCGGCGCCATGCGGATGCGCACTACCACCACGGACTCGTTATCAAGCTCGGGCGACATTTGAGCGGGCCCCGACGGTGGCGCAGGCTGGGCGGTGGCACGCACGACGAATTCCGGTTGGTGTTGAAGGTCTAACGAGCCGAGCGCGGCAATCGTTGCGCCCGCGATGACAGCAACGGCAAACCAACGTTTCAATGTCACCTCCTCTTGATTTTCGTTGCATGCCGTCTGCCCCTACAAGTTGAAGCCAGCTTTAAGTCAAGGGGTTTTGCGATGGTCGTGCCCGACATGAGCATCGGTGAAATAGGCAGGAGGGCCGGCCTCCGCCCGTCCGCGATCCGCTATTACGAGAGGATCGGACTTCTACCGAAGATACCGCGCGTGAACGGGCGTCGGCGCTACGACGAAAGGACGCTCGAGCGCCTAGCGATCGTATGCTTCGCCAAGCGGGTAGGATTCAGCATCGCCGAGATGACAATTCTGCTCAACGGCGCGCCTGGGCGACCGCCGCCGGAACGGTGGCGGGCGCTCGCACATGATAAGCTCACGCAACTTGATCAATTGATTGTTGAAGCATCGGCGGTCAGGCAAGCGTTGTTGGAGACGCTAGATCAACAATGTCCGAAGCTGGTGGAACGAGGACGCTCGCCAAGTCATGAAAGCGCTTTGCTTGTCGCAACAACCTCAGCGATATCTGGAGCACCATCTAGACCGAAGGCCACGAGGCGCTCGCGTTGATTTCCGTTTTGGCACAAATGCGACTCTCGGGATGTCCGCTTTACCGTTGCTTTTGGGCATGAGCGGACATCCGACCAACGCATTCTGGATTAGGAATGACTGCACAGCCTAGTGCGCGCCGGTGCGGCGCTTCAAATTGAGATGGATGTTCTTCTCGCGG
>DASSJW010000457.1:0-18299 GCA_035690995.1 Xanthobacteraceae bacterium | reverse complement strand
GCAAGCCGGTGAGCACGGCGCCGCGGTCGGCGCCGAACGCGGCGGCATCGTAGGCGCACAGCGCCGGCCAAACCCGGTCGGCGATGGCGCGGATGGAGAGGTCCGCGGGTTGGGCGAGGGTAGCCGCCGCACTTGGCCGCTCCCGGCGAAGCAGCCGTGCAAATTCCCAGGAGTCTTCGAAGCCGAGCCTGCGATACACGGCGCGGCCGTCGGGCGTGGCGTCGAGGATGGGGATGCGATTTTCGCGCGCGAGGTCGTCCATCGCCTGTCGCATCAACTGCGTCGCCAGGCCGTGGCGGCGGTATTCGCCCTTCACCAGCACCATGCTGATCCAGGCGAAGCGGTCGCCGTAGGGCAGGGTGGCGGTGGTTGCGACGATCCGGCCTTCCGGGGTCTGGGCCGCGTATACACGTCCTTGCTCAATGAAAATGCGCCAATCAGGGGGCAGCTGGTTCCAACGCGCTTCGGCCACGAGCGCGCCGGCGTCGTCCAGCTCGGACGGCGTCAGCGATGACTTGACGGCGAACTGCAGCTCAGAAATTGCCATCGCGCGTATCGTAATGAGTGTCCTTGCCGAGGCTCGGCAGGCCGCGGCCGACCCAGTCCGCAGTCCAATCGACGAGGGTCAGCAGCGGGACGTTTGGATAACCGAACAGCCGCGTCGCCTCGGCGGTGTTGACCAGCCAGCCTTCGGCGGCTTCGACGCCGGTGAACACCGGTGGCTTGCCCAGGCGCTGGCCAAACGCTTCCGCCAGCCAGCGTACGCTCACCGTCTCCGGCCCGCTGACATTGAGCGGGCTCGACGGCACGGTGCAATGACCCAGTGCGCGCAGCACCATGGCATTGGCATCGCCTTGCCAGATCACGTTGACGTGGCCGGCCGTCAGGTTGATCGGCTCGGCGGCGAGCACACGCGCGGCGACGTCGTGCAGCACGCCGTAGCGCATGTCGATCGCATAGTTCAGGCGGATGATGCGCCCCGGCGTTCCACGCGTGCGCGAGAAATATCGGAACATGCCCTCGCGCGCGACGCACGAATTGGCGTACGCGCCGGGCGGCGGCGTCGCCGCGGTGGCTTCGGTGGCGCCGCCATGATGCACATTGACATAGGGGTACACGCAGCCGGTCGAATAGGCGACGATGCGCGAAGCGGCGAAGGCCTCGGCAACCAGCGCCGGCACGTGCGCGTTCATCGCCCAAGTCAGGTCCTCGTGGCCGGAGGAGCCGAACTTGCGGCCGGCCATGAACACGACGTTGGCGAGTTTCGGCAGCGCGTCGATCTGCTTGCGGTCGAGAAGGTCGGCCTCGATGCACTCGATGCCGCAACCGGTAAGCTTCTCCCGCAAGCCTTTCTCGCTGAAGCGGGCAACGCCCACGACCCGCTTGCCGGGCGCGGCGCGCTTGGCGAGCCGCGCCAGCGACGGTCCGATCTTTCCGCCCACGCCAAGAACGAGGATGTCGCCTTGAAGGCCTTCGAGCGCGGCGATGAGGGGCGCGGACGGCGTGGTCATCACCTCCTCGAGGTGATCGACGTCGCGGAAGCGATCCGGCAGCGCAGGCGATTTGTTCATCCGCGATCTTGTCCTGGTACGGGCATCGGCGTGGTCGCAGGGCGATAAGTAACCAGTTGGATACTAGCGGTCCGGATGTCGAACCGGCAAGGCGAGTGCATGGCGTAAATTGCCGGTCTGCTCGCATGTGCCAACCGGCGGGCGATGGCCGACGCTTTCTCCGCGGGCACCGACTCGCTCCCTGGCGTCAGCGACTTTTCGCCACAGACATCGCCGTCGCGTGTCCGGGCGAGCGAGCGCCTAGCTGCAAATGTGTAGGCGGGTTGGCCTGGGACGCGCTCAGCGTTGCGCGCGGAATGCGCCAAGCTTGGTGGTGTCGGGCCAATCCTGCCCACCTCCGCGCCCCTCGCAATCTTGCCCACCCACGACCGGCTGTATACGATTATCGGCCCGCTCAACGCGGCATGATCGATTATTGCCTATCGGCCGCCGACGATTGCGGACCCCAGACAACCGGCGCGAAGCCGATATTCAGCTGCCGGGAGGACATGCGGGGATGAACGCGCCGATACCGAGAATCCTGATCGAATCGATGTGGCGCGGACGGCTTTTCGGCGCGCAATGGCGGCCTGCGATCGGCGGTTCGCTCGACGTGCTGGAGCCTGCGACCGGCGCCGTCATCACCCGCGTCGGCAATGCCACCGCCGAGGACGTGCGCCAGGCCGCAGCCGAGGCGCGCGCCGCGCAGCCGGGCTGGGCGGCCACGCCCTACGACCAGCGCGCCGCGATCCTGCGCAAGGTCGCCGCGCTGATGGAGGAGAACCAGTCCGAGCTCGTCTACTGGATCATGCGGGAGACCGGGGGGATCGAGGCCAAAGCTGCCTTCGAGGTGCAGATGGTGGGCAACATCCTGCACCGGTCGGCGGCGATGTGTACCGAGCCCCAGGGACTGGTGCTGCCCAGCGACGGCGGCCGGATATCGTTGGCCCGGCGCGTGCCGCGCGGCGTGATCGGCATCATCTCGCCGTTCAATTTCCCGCTTATTTTGTCGAGCCGCGCGGTCGCGCCCGCGCTCGCCACCGGCAATGCGGTCGTGCTCAAGCCGGATCCGCGGACCGCGCTTACCGGCGGCTTCATCATCGCGCGGCTGTTCGAGGAAGCGGGCCTGCCCAAGGGCGTGCTGCAGGTCCTGCCCGGCGGCGCCGAGGCCGGCGAGGCGATCTGCACCGATCCCGACATCGCGATGGTGTCCTTTACCGGCTCGAGCGCGGTCGGCCGGCGCATCGGCGAGCTTGCGGGCAAGCATCTCAAGCGCGTGCAACTCGAGCTCGGCGGCAAGAACGCCGTGATCGTGCTCGACGATGCCGATCTCGACGCGGTCGCGTCGGCCATAGCGTTCGGCGCCTGGTTCCACCAGGGCCAGATCTGCATGACCACCGGCCTCGTCATCGCGCACGAGAAGATTGTCGATGCGTTGACCGAGAAACTGGTGGCCAAGGCGAAGCACCTTCCCGTCGGCGATCCGACCTCGGGACAGGTGGCGCTCGGGCCCGTGATCAGCCGCAGTCAGGTCGATCGCATCCACGCCATCGTCAAGGACACCGTGGCGGCCGGCGCGAAGCTCAGCGCCGGCGGCACCTTCGATGGTCCGTTCTACCGGCCGACCGTTCTCTCCGGCGTCAAGCCCGGCATGCGCGCCTTCGACGAAGAGGTGTTCGGCCCGGTTGCCGCGATCGCGCCGTTCGCGACCGATGACGAGGCCGTCGCGCTCGCCAACAGCAACGAATATGGCCTCTCCGCCGGGGTGTTCTCGCAATCGGTCGGCCGCGCGCTTGCGCTCGGCAACCGCCTCCGCACCGGCCTTCTGCACATCAACGATCAGACCGTCGCTGACGAGCCGCACATTCCGTTCGGCGGCACCGGTGCGTCGGGAAACGGAACGCGCATCGGCGGCCCAGCCAACTGGGAGGAATTCACGAATTGGCAGTGGGTGACAATCAAGGACAAGCCGAATCCCTATCCATTCTGATGGGGAAGGCCGGCATTGGCGAAAATCGTACGAGGGAGGGAGTGATGAAGTGGCAGTTGGGCCGTCTGGCGTCAGCCGCGGCAATCGGGATCGTTGCGACCGCGTCCGTGGCGCTCGCGGCGGATCCGCCGAAGAGCATCAAGATCGGCTATGTCGTTTCGCTCAGCGGCGTGAACGCGCAAGGCGCCGCCGTGACGACGCTGCCCGCCTACAAGCTGTGGGTGGACGACGTCAACAAGAAGGGCGGCCTCATGGTCAAGGAATTCAACAAACGAATTCCGGTCGAGGTCGTGGAATACGACGACACCAGCAATGCCGAGGCGGCGGTGCGTCTCACCGAGCGGCTGATGACCCAGGACAAGGTGGACTTCGTGCTGCCGCCCTGGAGCACCGGCTTCAATCTCGCGGTAGCGCCGGTCTATGCGCGCAACGGCTATCCGCATCTCGCGGTCACGGCCAACTCCAACGACGCCGCGAACCTGGTCAAGCAGATGCCGACCTTGTTCTTCTTCCTCAACGAGCCGCGTAATTTCGGCGGCGCGCTGGTCGAGGTTCTGGGCAAGCTCAAGGGCGAGAACAAGATCAACAACAAGCTGGTTATGTTCAACGTCGCCGACCAGTTCGGCGCCGAGGCCTCCTCGGGCGTTGCCCCGGTGCTCAAGAACGCCGGCTTCGAGATCGTGGTGAGCAAGAGCTATCCGCTCGGCGCCGCCGATCTGACCAACGAGATCAAGGAGGCCAAGGCCTCCGGCGCGGATACGTTCATCGCCTACAGCTATCCGCCCGACACCTTCATGCTCACCAATACCGCGATCACGCAGGGGTACAATCCCAAGATCTTCTACACCGCGGTGGGCACCGCCTTCGCCGCCTACGGCGCCAACTTCAAGGAAAAGGCGAACGGCGTGCTGGGCCTCGGCGGCTGGGATCCGTCGCTGCCGGGTGCGCAGGAATATGTGCAACGTCAGATGGCGCTCCTCAATCGCGCCGCCGACGGCTGGGCGGCACCTGTCACCTATGCCAGCCTGCAGGTGCTCGAGCAGGCCATCGAAAAAGCCGGCACGCTCGACCGCAAGAAAGTGCTCGACGCCGTCGAGAATGGCGGGCCGTACCAGACCATCGTCGGGCCGGTCGATCTCAAGAGCCACATCCGCGGCAAACAGTGGGGCGTGGGGCAGTGGCAGAACGGCCAGTTCGTGGGGATCGCACCCGCCGATCTGCCCGGCGCCAAGCCGATCATCTTCCCCAAGCCGGCGTGGTAGACCCCCAGATCTGTCTTCGCCCGCGCAAGCGCGCGATCCAGTCATCGCCGGCCTGTGTTAGAGAACTCTGAAACAAGCGCCGGTGATGACTGGATGCCCCGCTTGCGCGGGGCATGACGGCGAGGGGCGGCATGTCACTGATCGAAGTCGTTCTGGGCGGAGTGATCACCGGCGGTGTCTACGCGCTGATCGCCATCGGCTTTAATCTGCAGTACGGCGTCGCCCGCATCTTCAATCTGGCCTATGGCGAGTTCCTGATGGCCGCGGCCTTCGCCGCCTTCTGGATGTTCACGCTCGCGCATATCGACCCGATCCTCGGGATGGCGCTCTCGGTCCCGGTAACCTTTGGCGCCAATTGGCTCGTCTATCGCCTGCTGATGCTGCCGCTGGTGCGCCGCGCCCGCACCCGCGATGATCTCGAGGGCGACACCATCCTTGCGACCTTCGGCCTGCTGTTCGTGCTCAAGGGCGTGGCGCAGCTCGCGTTCACCCCGGACAACCGCTTCTATAACTATCTCAATACGCCGGTGCAGATCGTCGGGTTCACCTTCGCCGCCAACCGCGTGCTCGCCTTCGGGATCGCTTGCGCGGTCGGCGTTGTCCTCTGGCTGTTCCTGACGCGCACGCGCCTGGGCGCGGCCATGCGGGCGCTGGCGGTCGATCCAACCGGGGCGCGACTCGTCGGGATCGACGCCACCTCGATGTCGGCTTTGGCGTTCGCGGCCGGCGGCGCGCTGGTGGCGGTGGCTGGCACCCTCATCAGCACGTTCCTCACCTTCAATCCCGCCATCGGCGTCGAGTTCACCATGAAAGCCCTCGTCGTGGTCATGATGGGCGGGGTCGGCAACATGGTGGGCAGCCTGGTCGCCGGCATCCTCCTGGGTGTTGCGGAATCGCTTTGCTCTTATCTCCTCGATTCCGGCCTCACCCTGGCGGTTGCCTATTTCCTGTTCCTTGTCGTTCTCCTCGTGCGGCCGCGCGGCCTGTTCGGGACCCCCTGATGCGGGTTTCGCTTGCCATCATCGCGCTCGCCCTTTTGGTCGCCGCGCTCGCGGCCGTGCCTTGGCTCGTGTCCGATTACGGCCTCGGCTTCATGATCAATCTCATGTGCTACCTGGTGCTGACGGTGGCCTGGGCGCTGTTCTCCGGGACGACGCGCTACGTCTCGCTCGCCACTGCGGCATTCTTCGGCCTCGGCGCCTATACGGTCGCGATGCTGATCAAGGAGATGCCGATCTACACCACGTTCGGTGTCGCGCTCGTGCTCGGCACGCTGATGGCGCTGCTGGTCGGGCTGGTGACGCTGCGCATCTCGGGGATGTTCTTTGTCATCTTCGGGTTCGGCCTCTCGGAGCTGATGCGCGAGCTGCTGGTATGGTGGGAGATCAACAAGACCCACACGATGGGCCGCTACGTGTTCGTGCCGTTCAACACGACAATGATCTACGAGCACCTCCTGGGTCTCGCGGTGCTGGTGTTCCTGGTCGGATGGCTGCTGCGGCGGTCGCGGCTCGGGGTGGCGCTCCTGGTCATCGGCGACGATGAGACCATGGCCCGGCAGGCCGGCATCAATGTGCCGGTCGCGAAGCTCGTCATATTCGTCATTTCCTCGGTGTTCATGACCGCGGTCGGCGCGGTGATGGCGCCGCGCTTCGGCTATCTCACGCCGAACTTCGCGTTCAATCCGCTGATCTCCTTCCAGGTCGTGATCATGGCCCTGCTCGGCGGCATGCAGCGGCTGTGGGGCCCGGTGCTCGGCGTGGTTCCGCTGGTGCTGCTGTCGGAGTTTCTGCAGGTGAGGTTTCCGTTCTGGTTCAGCGTATTCCTCGGCCTCGTGTTCATGATCATCGTCTATTTTCTTCCGCGCGGCATAACCGGCCTGGTGGAGGATGGCTGGCGCGTGTTGCGCCGTCCGATCTCGTTGCCGCGCGGCGTCACCGGACCGCTCATCGACGTCTGGGGTTCGTTGTCGCGACCAATATCGCTGCCACGCGGGATCGCGGGCTTAGTCGAAGACATCTGGGCGCGACTCGTTCGCCGCCAACCGACCGGGGGCCGCTGATGGCGGCGCTGCTCGAAGTCGATGGGCTGACGAAGGCGTTCGGCGGCCTCATTGCCGTGAACGACATGTCGCTTTCGGTTTCGCCCGGCGAGGTGCTGGGACTGATCGGGCCGAACGGCTCCGGCAAGACCACGCTGCTCAATTTGATCGCGGGCACCATCCGTTCCGACGCCGGGACGATCCGCATCGGCGGTGAGGATGTCACCCGCCTTCCCAATCATCTGCGCGTGCGCAAGCGCATCAATCGGACCTTCCAGCTCGTGCGCATGCCGCCGAACCTGCCGGCGATCGTCGGCGTCATGGCCGGCGTGATGTATGGCGCAGAGCCGAAGCGCTACAAGGACGCGGAGTATGAGGCTGCCGGCATCCTCGGAGAGCTCAATCTGCTGCTCAAGGCCGGGTACCGGCTCGATCAGCTCACCTATATCGAGCAGAAGCGGGTCGAGCTCGCGCGTGCGCTCGCCACCAAGCCGCGTGTGCTGCTGCTGGACGAATGGCTGTCGGGCCTGAGCCCGGGCGAGCTCGACGGCGGCATGTCCGTGGTCTGGAGCCTCGCGGCCCAAGGCATCGCCGTGATCCTGGTCGAACACGTGATGACCGCGGTGCGCGCGTTGTGTTCGCGCGTGGTGGTGATGAACGCGGGCGTCAAGATTGCCGAGGGACCGCCGGGCGAGGTCCTGCGCGATGCCGAAGTGATCCGCGCCTATCTCGGGGACGACGATGCTGCCTGAGCTCAGCCATATATATAAAGTGTGCCATGCTTGAAGTTTTTGGCCTCAGTCACGCCTACGGCCGCCACAAGGCGCTCGATGAGGTCAGCATCCGCCTGCGCGCCGGTGAAGCCGTCGCCATCCTCGGCGCCAATGGCGCCGGCAAGACCACTCTCATCAATGCCATCGCCGGGCTGTTGCGTCCCGCCGGCGGCTCCATCCGGTTCGAAGGCCATGAACTGGTGGGCCTCTCACCGCATCGGATCGTCGAGATGGGTATTGCGACGGTGCCGGAGAACCGGCGGCTGTTCGAGCCCATGTCGGTGATGGAGAACCTCAATTTGGGCGCGTATGTCGGCCGTGCGCACGCCGGCGCGGCAGCGACGCTCGAGCATATCTTCGATCTTTTTCCCCGCCTTGCCGAACGGCGGCGCCAAGCCGTGCGCACCATGAGCGGAGGCGAGCGCCAGATGGTGGCGATCGGCCGTGCGCTGATGACGCAGCCCAAGCTCCTTCTGCTCGACGAGCCGTCGCTCGGGCTATCGCCCCGCCTGTCCGGCGAGTTGTTTACGGTGCTCGGTCGCATTGCCCACGAGGTGAGCGTGCTGATGGTCGAGCAGAACGCCCGCCGCGCGCTGGCGACGGCCAATCGCGCGTATCTGCTCGCGCTCGGCCGCGTCGTTGGCGAAGGCGAGGCGAAAATGCTCGCGCGCGATAGCGCGGTGGCGCGGTCCTACCTGGGATTGTGACGACGTCGCCCCCGGCGCAGTACGACTCGTCGATCTGCGTCCGGCCCGCATACGTTTGTCTGCCATGCGCTCGCGCCGCGGCGCATCCGGGACATGACGCCTGCGCGACTGGTAAAAGGCGGCAGGCGACGTACAATCAAAAACAAGCAAGAAACAAATCGGCGAGGCGACGCGATGCAAGTCTTCATGTTTCACCTCATGCCCTACGCCTATCTGGACATGGGCTACGCCGAAAAGCATCGCGCTGCGTGGGTGGTGCTGCCGAACACTTATTTCGATCCGAAAAAGGGACACGAGCTTTACAACCGCTATCTCGACGAGCTCGAGCTGGCCGCGGAGCTCGGCTTTGACGGCATCTCCGTCAACGAGCATCATCAGAACGCCTATGGGCTGATGCCGTCACCGGTGGTCATGGCCGCCGCGCTCGCGCGACGGACCAAGCATGCCAAGATCGCCATCCTCGGCAACGCGTTCTGCCTGCGCGAACATCCGCTGACACTGGCGGAAGAGCATGCCATGCTCGACTGCATCACCGGCGGGCGATTGATCAGCGGGATGGTGCGCGGCATCGGCGCGGAATACTACTCGATGGGCGTCAACCCGGCATTTTCCCATGCGCGCTTTCAGGAAGCGCATGATCTCGTCGTGCAAAGCTGGACCCGCCCCGGTCCGTTCGCTTTCGAGGGCAAATTCTACCACTTCGAATACGTGAACGTGTGGCCGCGGCCCTATCAGCAGCCGCATCCGCCGATCTGGGCGCCCTCTACGGGATCCACCGAAACCATCGAATGGGCCGCGCATCCGTCGCGCAAATACGTCTATCTGCAGACCTACAGTCCGGTTGAATCGGTCGCACGCTTTCTCAACTATTATCGCGAGGCGTCGCAGCGCGTGCACGGCTACACCGCAAGCTCCGATCGGATCGGCTGGGCTGCCCCGGTCTATGTGTCCGACACCGACGCCAAGGCGCGCGAGGAGGCGGGCCGCCACGTCGAGACCTTGTTCAACAAGCTCCTGCGGCTGCCGTTCCAGATGCTGTTTCCGCCCGGCTACCTCAGCGCAAAGTCGTTGAAGAATATGCTGACGCACAAACGGTCGGTGGCGGGCCAGGAGCACACCGTCGATACCCTGATCGAGCAGGGCATCATTCTCTGCGGCAGCCCCGACACGGTCCGCAAGCGGTTGATGGACAGCCACCGCCTGCTCGGCTTTCAGAATTTCCTCGCGCTGCTGCAATTCGCCACCCTGCCGCGTGACCTCACGGAGAAGAACATCCGCATGTTTGCCAGCGAGGTGCTGCCGACCCTGCAATCGCTCACCGACAAGGAATATGCCGGCATGCAGACACAGGCGGCCGAGCAGCGACAGCAGGCGGAGTTGCGTGCAGTGACTGATGTTTTGAAGGGCGTGCGTGTCGTCGAGCTCAGCACGGTGATCACTGCCCCGCTCACGGGGTTGATGCTCGCCGATCTCGGCGCCGAGGTGATCAAGGTCGAACCCCCGCAAGGCGACCCGTTCCGAAGCTTTCGCGGCGGGCAATACAGCCCGAACTTCGTTGCCTACAACCGCGGCAAACGCAGCATGCAGCTCGACCTGCGCACCGACGCCGGCCGGTCCGTGATGCTGAAGCTCCTCGCCGGCGCCGACATCCTGCTGGAGAATTATCGGCCCGGCATCATGCAGAAGTTCGGCTTGACCGACGATGTCCTCGCCGCCGCCAATCCCAGGCTGATCCATTGCTCGATCACGGGATTTGGGGCCTCGGGCCCCTATAGCGCGCGTCCGGCTTATGACAACGTCGCAGTGGCGTTGAGCGGCATCCTGAGCCTGCAGCTTGATCCCGAGCACCCGCAATCGAGCGGGCCCACGATCGCGGACAATGCCACGGGAATGTTCGCTTGTTACGGGATCCTCGGCGCGTTGTACGAGCGCGAGCGCACTGGTCGCGGCCATCGAGTCGATGTCAACATGCTGGAGGCCGGCATCGCATTCATTCCCGATCCGTTCGCGAACTACACCCGCGCAGGCATCGTGAGCGATCGGCTGACGAGGGTCGCCGCCTCGCAATCATTTGCCTTTCGTTGCGGTGACGGAAAGCTGCTGGCCGTTCACCTCTCGTCGCAGCCGAAGTTCTTCGAGGCGATTGCCACGGCGTTTGAACGTCCCGACCTCGTGCAGGATGAACGCTTTGCGACGCGCGATCTGCGGATCAAGAACTACGGCGAGCTCAACCGAGTGCTTGCCGAGATCGTGCAGACCCGGCCGCGCATCCATTGGATGAATGTGCTCGAGGCGAACGATGTGCCGTTCGCGCCCGTGCAGGGGCTCCAGGACGTGCTCGACGATCCGCAGGTGCGCCATCTGAAATCTTTTTACAAGCAGCACCATCCCACCGAGGGCGAGATCACCGCCATTCATCGCCCGGTTCTGATCGACGGTGAACGCAGCGAGCAGGTCTTGCCGGCGCCCAGGCTCGGAGAGCACACCGACGCCATTCTCGCAGAGCTTGGCTACGATGAAACGGAGATCGCCCGGTTGCGTTGCGGGCATGACAACGAAAGTGCACCCAAAGGGAAATCATGAAACGAAGCACAGACAGAATTCTTACCACCCACGTCGGAAGCCTGATCCGTCCGCAGGCGCTGCAGGACATCCTCCGCGCCAAGCAGGGCGGTCAGTCGTACGATCATGCCGCCTACGAGAATTGTCTGAAGCAATCCATCGCCGATGTGGTCCGCCGCCAGGCGGAGATCGGCGTGGACGTCGTCAGCGACGGCGAATTCGGCAAAGCGATCAGCTGGAACCAGTACGTCGTCGAGCGCCTGAGCGGCTTCGAGCTGCGCGCGATCCCGCCGGGCTATAGACCCGGCATTCCCGGCGCCGACCGTACGCGCTTCAAGGAGTTCTACGCTGAGCTCGACGTGCGCGAGCCGATGGCCAATGCCAAGATGGTCGCCTGCGTCGGCCCGGTGAAATATATCGGGCAGGAGATCCTGCAGCGCGACATCGCCAACTTCAAAGCCGCGCTCAAGGACGTGAAGGTGGAAGAGGCTTTCATGCCGGTGGTCGCACCGTCGAGCGTGCTGCCGGACCGCAAGGATGAGTACTACAAGGGCGAGGAGGAGTGGCTCGCCGCGGTCACCGCGGCGATGCGCACCGAATACCGGACGATCGTCGACGCCGGCTTCATCCTGCAGATCGACGATGCGCGCGCGGCCACGGCGTATGACCGCATGGTTCCTCCCGGCACCTTCGAGGAGTATCGGCGCTGGCTCGCCAAATTCGTCGAATCGCTCAACCACGCGCTCGAGGGAATCCCCGAGGATCGCGTGCGCTACCACGTCTGCTGGGGAAGCTGGCCCGGCCCCCATGTGAGCGACGTCGCGCTGCGGGACATTGTCGATCTCATTCTCAAGGTGCGGGCCGGCGCCTATGTGATCGAATCTGCCAATCCGCGCCACGAGCATGAATGGCAGGTGTGGAAGAACGTCAAGCTGCCGCCCGGCAAGGTGCTCATTCCCGGGGTCATCAGCCACGCCACCAACGTGGTCGAGCATCCCGAACTGATCGCCGAGCGTATCTCGCGCTTCGCCAATCTGCTCGGGCGCGAGAACGTGATCGCCGGCACCGATTGCGGCTTCGCCCAAGGCACCTTTTACCGGCGCGTGCATCCCACGGTGATGTGGGCCAAGTTCGAGGCGCTGGTGGAAGGCGCACGGCTGGCGAGCAAGCAGTTGTGGAATTGAGAAAAACCGTCATGCACCGTCACGCGCGGGGTGCATCCATCTTCCAGCGAAGAAGGATGGATTGCCGGGTCAAACCGGCAATGACGACAACACCGTCATCGGGAGAACCGCCTCATGCGCCACATCGACGCCTTCTGCCATTTCTTTCCGCAAAGCCTGTTCGAGAAAATGTCGCAAACAACGGGCGGCACCCAGGACATCGGCAAGCGGATGCAGGGCGTTCGCACCATCCACGACCTCGACGCGCGCCTCAAGATGATGGACGAGTTCGACGACTATTCGGAGATCCTGTCGCTGGGGCTGCCTCCGCTCGAAGCGTTGGCTGGCCCTGACCGGACGCCGGAACTGGCTCGCGTCGCCAATGACGGCCTCGCCGGGCTGTGCGCGAAATATCCGGATCGTTTCGCGGGTTACGTCGGTGCCCTGCCTATGAACGCGCCGGGGGCCGCGGCGAAGGAGGCCGAGCGCATCCTCGTCCACGGCAATGCGAACGGGCTCCAGCTTCACACCAACGTCAACGGCGCTTGCCTGGACGAACCGCGATTCTTTCCGATCTTCGAGATCGCGGCCAAGTCGGGCAAGCCGGTACTGCTGCACCCCGCGCGCACACCCAATGTCCCCGATTTCCCGGCCGAGAAGAAATCGAAATACGAGATCTGGGCGATCCTGGGCTGGCCATACGAAACCAGTTGCACCATGGCCCGACTGATCTTCTCGGGCGTGACCACGCGGCTGCCCGATCTGAAAATTCTCATCCATCATCTCGGTGCGATGATTCCGTTCTTCGACGCGCGGCTCGACACCGGCTGGGCGACGCTCGGCAGCCGCACCTCGGACGAGGACTACAGCGGCGTACTTGCGATGCTGGGAAAGCCGCTGATGGCGTGCTTCAAGGATTTTTACGCCGACACGGCGCTGTGCGGCGGCCGCATCGGAACAGTGTGCGGGCTCGAGTTCTACGGTGCCGATCACGTGCTGTTTGCCTCCGATGCCCCGTTCGGCGCCGAGGGCGGGGCGAGCTATATCCGCGAGACCATGAAGGTCATCGACTCGCTCGATATCGCAAAGGCCGACAAGGAGAAGATTTGCTACCGGAACGCGCAGGCGCTGTTCAAGCTGTGAGAGCACGAGCTATGCATGCGCGCGGCTTTACCGATCTTCGCGGGATCGGCTAAGGTGCGGAAAAAGAGAACAATATGGGAGAACGCCGATGTCGCCGAGCTTGCGATCCGTGCTGCGCGCCGCATTGGTGGGCGCATTTGCGGCGACGGCGGCCAGCCCGGCAGCCGCGGCGGACAAGGTTGCGGTCGGCACCGGCGGATCTGCCAGCGATGCGCCGTTCTACATCGCCTATGACAGGGGTTTCTTCAAAGACGAGGGGCTGGATGTCGACCTGATCGTGCTCGATTCCGGCGCGAAGGTCATCGCCCCGCTCGGCACCGGGGAGCTCGACGTCGGCAGCGGCGCCCTGTCGGTCGGCTTCTGGAACGCGCTCATCCGCGGCGTGAAGTTTCGCATCGTCGCCGACCGCGGGCATACCGAGCCCGGTTATCTCTACCAAACCGTATTCATGCGCAAGGACCTGATCGACAGCGGCCAGTTCAAGAGCCTCAAGGACCTCAAGGGAATGCGGATGGGCTTTGCGGCCCAAGGCGTCACCTCGCTGTCGTTGCTCAACGAAGCGACGAAGTTCGCGGGCATCAGGTTCGAGGACGTCACCCCGGTCTATCTGTCGTTTCCGCAGCAGATCGCGGCGCTGCAGAACAAGGCGCTCGACGGCACCATGCTGATCGAGCCGCAGGCGACGGTCGCGGTCAACGCCGGCTACGGCGTGCGCTTCATGGATACCAACGAGTTCTATCCCTACCAGCAGATATCGGTGATCTTCTACAGCGAAAAGTTCGCGACCCAGCGCAAGGATGTCGCCGGGCGATTCATGCGCGCCTGGTTGCGCGGCGCGCGCGTCTACAACGACTCGATCAAGGACGGAAAGATCGCCGCTGCCGGATCGGACGAGGTCGTCGCGACCATGGCCAAGAGCTTCAATATGAATCCCAATCTCGTGCGCGAGATGTATTCGCAGGCCGTGGACGTCAACGGCGCCGTGAATGCCGCCGGCATCCAGAAGGACCTCGACTTCTTTCTCAAGCAGGGCTGGGTGAACGGACAGATCAAGGCGAGCGATGTGATCGACATGTCGTTTGCGCAGCAGGCGAGCGCCGCGCTCGGCCCCTATCAGCGGAAGTCGCAGTGACCCGGTTGCTCCTTCCGCCGCTTCAGACATCAAAACGTTCCGCAAATCCGGTGGGGCTCTGCTGACATGATTTCAATCGCGGGCATCGAGCTCGACGTGATCGAGCGCGGGCGGGGCACGCCCATTCTGTATCTGCATGGCGGCGCCGGCATCGGGCCCGACGCTGCATTCATCGACGCGCTCGCGCAAGAGCGGCGCGTGATCGCCCCGTCGCATCCCGGCTTTGGCAAGTCATCGCTGCCGGACTGGCTCGACAATGTGGACGATATTGCCCACGTCTACCTGGAGCTGATGGATCGGTTGAAATTGACCCGGATCGATCTCGTCGGCTTCTCGATCGGCGGATGGATCGCCGCCGAGATGGCGACCAAGGTGCCGGAACGGATCGATCGCCTGGTGCTCATCGGCCCGGTCGGTGTGAAAACCGGCACGCCCGACAAACTCGACATCCCCGATGTCTTCGCCATGCCGCGCGAGAAGCTCGACCAGCTCCGTTTCCACGATCCCGCCCGGTACGCGCCCGAACTGGCGACGATGCCCGACGACGAACTCCATATCGTTGCCCGCAACAGCGAGACGCTGGCGCTGCTGACCTGGGAGCCGTACATGCACAATCCCAAGCTCAAGCACCGCCTGCATCGGGTGAACGTGCCGACCTTGCTTCTGCGCGGCGCCAGCGACGGCATCGTCTCGGCCGACTACCTCGCACGCTACGCCGCGCTCATCCCCGGCGCGCGGATCGAGACCATTGCGCAGGCCGGACATCTTCCGCAGCACGAGCAGCCCGCGGCGACGGCGGCGACGGTCCTGCAATTCTTGCAGGCCGAGAAGGAGGCTGCGACATCCGGAGCACGCCGATGAAAGCATGGCACTTCAGCGAAAATGCCTATCCCTATCTGCCGCCGGCGGACGAATACGAGTCGATCCGCGTCTCGCTGCCCAGCCGCCTCTACGATCCGAAAAAGGGTGCCGCGCTCTACGATCGCTATATCGACGAATGGCTGATCGCGGAGGACGAGGGCGTGGAGATCATGCTCAATGAGCACCACCAGACCGCGACCTGCGTCGATCCGGCGGCGCCCTTGGTCCTCGCCGCCCTGGCGCGGCTGACCAAGAAGGCGCGGCTGTTGATTTTGGGAAACCCGGTCGCCAACCGCCGCCAGCCCGTGCGCGTCGCCGAGGAGATGGCGATGGTGGACGTGCTCTCGAAAGGCAGGCTTGAATGCGGCTTCGTTCGCGGCGTCCCTTACGAGGTGCTTCCGGCCAACAGCAACCCGGTGCGCATGAACGAGCGCCAATGGGAGGCCATGGACCTCATCGTCAAGGCGTGGACCAGCCATGACGGGCCGGTGAGCCATGAGGGACGGTTTTTCCATCACCGCAACATCAACATCTGGCCGCGTCCCTACCAGCAGCCGCATCCGCCGATCTGGGTATCCACCACCACGCCGGGCGGCGCCGGCCGCGTCGGCGCGCGCGGCTACGTGCAGGCAACCTTCCTGACCGGCTTCACCGGCACGCCTGCGATCTACGAATCCTACCGCAAAGGCTGGCGCGACGCGGGCCGCGGGACGGACGTTCCCGTCGACCGCCTGGCCTATGCGGCCCTGGTCTATGTGGGCGAGAGCGAAGCGGAGGCCCGCGCCGGCGCCGAGAAGCTGCTCTGGTACATGACAGCGAACAAGGTGCCGCTGCACTTTTGCTATCCGCCCGGCTACGTACCCACCCCGGTGCACGCGCAAATCCTGCGCGGAGCCGCCATCGACCAGCACGCCGCGAACAAGGCGAACGCGACCGTGGACAAGGCGATCGAGGCCGGCCTCATGTTCGCCGGCACGCCCGATCAGGTCTTTCTCCAGATCAAGAGGATGTACGACCATGTCGGCGGCTTCGGGCATCTCCTGATCATGGGACAGGCCGGATTTCTCGAGCACGATGAGACCGTGCGCGGGATCAAGGCCTTTGCGCGCGAGGTCTATCCGCGGCTCAAGGAAGCATGTCCCGACACCGCGATCTCGGGGTTGCGCCGGGACGCCGCAACCGCGCGCGTGGTCGCCTAGTTTGGCGCATTTGACGTTACTATCAGTATTGGCCGCGAGTCCTTGATAGGAACGTCAAATGCAAAGCCACATCATGGCTTGCTAGTGTCCCTTTGTTTCCGACGTTCGTAAAAGCGGGTGCTGCGATGTCTGCGCGCAACGCGTTCGGTTCGGCCGTGCTCTTGTCGTCATGTCCGTGATCCATGAGACCGGGCTGATCACTTCGCCGGTGCCGGTCTATTTCGAGACTTTCGCTCCCGTGGCCGCGACCGGCCGCCCGACCGTTGTCATGGTGCACGGCGGCGCGCATACCGGCGCTTGTTATCAACGCACCGCCGATGGCCGGCGCGGATGGGCCTATCTCTTCGCTCAACGCGGCTATCGCACCGTGGTGCCGGATTGGCCGGGGACCGGCCGCAGCGGCTACATCGCGCTCGATCAGCTCAACGGTGCCACGGTGGTGGAGGGGCTCGGCGCCCTCATCCGCACCCTCGGCGCGCCGCTTGTCCTGCTCACCCATTCCA
Organism: Xanthobacteraceae bacterium; assembly: GCA_035690995.1. Taxonomy (GTDB): domain Bacteria; phylum Pseudomonadota; class Alphaproteobacteria; order Rhizobiales; family Xanthobacteraceae; genus VAZQ01. The sequence goes on along the minus strand of DASSJW010000457.1, from coordinate 1,413 downwards.
TGTCGGGCTGCTATGGATGGCGGCTATTGGAACTGCACGGCGACATGATCGATACCCTGGTCGGCGTCGCGCCCGGTCCCCCCGGCAATATCCAGAAGGAGGCGCCGGTCTACGCGGAAACCGAACGCGAGATCGAGACCGAAACATCAGGGCAGCGCGTGCGCATCGACAAGACCGCGCCGGTGGTGCCAACCCGCGATTTCGTCGAGCGTAAGCTGGTTGGAGACAGCCGGCATTTCCCGCGCGAGCTGCTTGCGGGTTATGCGGCCAGCCTGCGCCCAATCCCGCCCAACATTCTGCTCGAGCGGCAGAACGTGCACGGCCGGCAGGTGCGGGTGAGCGATCCGGGCAAGCTCGCCGGCAAACGCGTCCTCGTTCTCACCGGCACCGATGACCTCGACCATGCGCGCGAGGTCGACGGCGCCATCGTCACCTGGCTCAATGGCCACGGCGCCAAGGCCGACTTCTGCTTTCTCGGCGACCGCGGTATTGTCGGCAATGGCCACATGCTGATGCTCGAAGACAACAGCGATGAGATCGCCGGCATCATCCTCGACTGGCTCGACGAGCGCGCGCCAGCCCGCGAGTCACGATCGTGACGAGGGCCGGCGGCCTCCGACAACGTAGAGACTGAACCATGGCAAAGATCGTATTGGGCATGGGCGCCTCGCACGGCCCGTTGCTGGCGACGCCGCCGGAGCAATGGGATCAGCGCGTGGAAGCCGATCGGCGCAATCCCGCCCTGGCCTATCGCGACGGCACGTTCAAGTTCGAGGAACTGGCGAAGCTGCGCGCCGGGGAAAGGCTCGAGGAGCAGATCAAGCTTCCCATCAAACAGAAGCGATACGATGCGTGCCAGCGCGCCATGGCGGAAATGGCGCGGGTGTTCAAGGAGGTCAAGCCTGATGTCGCGGTGCTGGTCGGCAACGACCAGATGGAGGTGTTCGAAGACGCCAATATTCCGGCGTTCATGGTCTGCTTCGGCGAGAGCGTCGACAATATTCCGTTCTCGGACGAGCAGAAGAAGCGGCTGCCGCCGGGGATCGAAATCGCCGAACCCAATCATCACGGCAAGACCGCGCAGAGCTATCCCGGCCATCCGCAACTCGGGCGCTACCTGATCGAGAAGCTGGTACAGCGCGATTTCGACGTGGCCGCATCGGCGCGGCTACCGCAATCCGCCTCGTCCAACATTTCAGGGCTGCCGCACGCCTATGGCTTCATCTATCGGCGCATCATGCAGGAGAATTTCGTCCCCGCGGTGCCGTTTTTCATCAATACCTTCTATCCGCCCAACCAACCCAGCGTGCGCCGCTGCTTCTCGCTCGGCAGGGCTCTGGCCGACGCGATCGCCGCCTGGGACGCCGATCTGCGGGTCGCCATCATCGGCTCGGGCGGCATGTCGCATTTCGT
>DASSJW010000456.1:0-9665 GCA_035690995.1 Xanthobacteraceae bacterium | reverse complement strand
TCGGTCGCCCAGCAGCGTGCGGTCGGCGGGGCGCAAGGCGGACAGCAGGCGGCGCTCGGTCGCGATCGCCGTGAACAGGGGATCGTGCGACGGGACGTCGGCGGCATGCCGGTATTGGTCATCGAGCGGGAACGCGGCTTTGAATGCGTCGTTCTGCAGCACATAGACGCAAAACTCCGTGGCGCCCGTCATGAGCGCGACGAACCGTGTCAGGCGCGGCACGAAATTCTCCCAGCTCGCACGCGGAAGCTCGCTGACGGCCTCGGCGATGTCGACATTGGAGCAACGCGCATTGGCGGCGATCTGCCGCTCGAGCAACTCGGTGCGGGTGCGCAAGTCTGCGCAGAGGTCGGCGACCGCCGCGCAATGCCGCCGGGATTCGGCAAGCTCGGCCTCGAGCCCGGCACTGTTCGCGATCTGCCGACTGCGAATGTGGCCGAGCAGCAACGCGACGGCGGTCCAGCCCACCGGCTCGGCCGCGACGCGGCCGATATAGCCATACATGTCCTCGGTCATCAGGGCCGGGGGCAGGCCACCCCAGTACTGCACACCGGCCGCGACGATGGCGGCCGCCAGACCGGCGGCCATGCCGTGCTGCAGACTGAGCACGATCACCGGAAGCCAGAGCGGGTTGGGATAGGGTCCGGAAACGAGCGCAAGGAGAACCTGTTTCGCCAGCACGGCGACGCCGAACAGCAGCGCGAACTCGAGGGCGAGCCGCAGCGCGGATGCCCACCGCGCGCGCCGGACCGGGCGGATATCGATCGGGCTGCCGATCGCCTCGCTCACCGGCGTCTCCTGCGGCCGAATTCGTCGTGCGGCTCGCCGTTGCTCACGGCACGGCCGATGGGATCCACCTCGGCCGTGAGGCGCGGCACGTTGAGCTCGCAAGCGGCTGGCGCCGCCTCGTCGCCTGCGCGCGCGGTCATTTCGGTTCGCTGCGCCTCGCAAAGGAGTCGGCTCGCCGTCGCCTCGTCGACCGCCATCATCATCCGCACCAGGCGAACGGAGGGAATGTCCGCCCCCGCCGTCCGATGATTGCTTGCTTTGCGCCAATACCCGATCCAAGACGCCGCCTTGTGCAGGGCCGCGGTCTTGTCGCCGATTTGCACCAGCACGTCGAACAAGGCGAGGCGCCCGATGCTGCGTTCCGGATTGGCGATCTCGTCGAAACGCGTGAGCGCTTCGCGCGCGCCGTAAAGGTCGCCGCGCGCCGCCAACATCAGCCCCAGCCGCTCGGCGTCGTTGGGCGCGATGATCTGGTTGGCGAGCAGGGTCCGCAGCAGGGTCTCTTCGCGGTCGAACGTGCCTTCCAGGCGGTAGTGGGCCAGCAGCTCGCGGGCGGTCTGCACCGACGGCGACAGGTCGAACAGCTCTTCGAGCGTGCGAATCTGCGCCGGTTTGTCCTGCACGTCGCCGTAATGCTTCGCCAGCAGCGCGACGGCCGCGGGATCGTCGCCGTGGTCGGCGGCGAACTCCTGCATGATGCGGGTCGCTTGCTCGATCTCGGCAAACGACATGTAGAGCTTGTAGAGATGCAGGACCGCATCGACCTCGCGCTTGCCGGCGCGATAGCGGGTCTCGAGCGCCTTGAGCGCCTCCTGGTTGCGGCCGTCGCGGACCAGCATGGTCCATTGCTCGCGCTCGCCCGGAACCATGGCGACGCCCGCGGCCAGCGCCACCGCGGTCAACGAGACGATGAGAGCGATATGACGAAACATCAGGGCCGGCCGTTCTCGTCTGAACACGCCACCTCGATCTCGAGTGGATTGACGGCATCCGCGTCGGCGGTGAGCGCCAGCCGTCCGTCATCGCCCACCTCGGCGATATCCTCCCACACCGTCTCGCTGGTCGTGCGTACCGCGACGTGATAGGCGCCGGGCCGCAGCCCGCCCCAGGTCATTTGTCCCGTGCCGTATCCTTTGGCCATGACCGTGAAGCCGCAGTCCTGGCGGCGCATGTCGCGGAACGTCCAGCGACCCTCGATCAGATGCGGCGCCGATATGTCCGCGCTGTCGCCGTTGTCGGGCGCGAGCGCGACGACCACGTCGTCCTGCGCCTCGTCGAGCGCCACATAGAGCGAGCCTCCCTTCTTGCGCTGCCCGAGGACGCCGGTGCTGCGGGTGAAGTCGATGGTGAGACCGGCCGCATCGTCGAAGCGCACGGTCTGCAGCGCGCCGCGATTCTGGATGAGCCAGCTCGAGTCGCCGAGCGCCATCATTTGCGTCGCGAAGAAGCCGTCGGCGATGGCGGCGTAATGAGAGGCTCCGATCGGCGTCACCAGCGCCTGCCGGGCGGAATCGAGGTGGTGGCGCACGCCGGCAAGCTGGGCGGCGCGTTCGCCGGCGAACATGTGGTAATAGACGTTGATCGGCTTGAGCCGCCGCGGCGTTTCGGTGGCGTTGACGGTGGCCTCGAGGTGCAGAAAGCCGTGGTCGCGGCCGTTTCCGTCGGTGATGTAGATATAGTCGTTGGCGTTGCCGGCATAGATCTGCCGTTCGGCGCCGGCGGGGCGCGAGATCGGCGATAGATAGCTGATGGAAGGATAGTCGGCGTCGAAACGGGAATCGCCGCCGTTGAGGTTGCGCAAGCCGAGCCGGCGCGTCCGTGCGATGGCCCCTTCGAACGGCTCGGCGCCGCCGCTCCATAGGTAGAGCGTCCCATGCTTGCCCTCGGGGGCGACCTCCTCGGCCGCGGTGATCGCGCCGCGAATTTCCTGATCGAGATCGAACGGGAAATCGCTGTAGGCCCGCGGCGGGTCATCCTCGACGATTTTGCTCTCGGCTTCGCCCTTGCGGGTCAGTCCGGGAAAGAGCCGCTTGGCGAGACGGCGCATGCGCTCGCCCAGCACCGCCTTCCATTCGGTCTCATCGGGGCCGGTGAGGCGCTCCTCTAGCGCCCGGTCGTAGTTCTCGAAGAAGCTCCATTGGTAGGGATGGGTGTAGGAGTGCGTGGCGACCTCGACCTGGGGCAGGAGGTAGAGGTCGCGCGCGGTCTGGCGGCCGGCTTCGGGGGTGCCGTACTTTTCGTCGATGTCGGCGCCGATGACGCCGATCGCCACCGGCAGATCGGGATAGGGCGCGATGAGTTCGCGCAAGATGACGGTAGCCGCGATCGTGGGCTTCTCGCGATAGGCTTCGACGCGCGACACGTTGTTCCAGCCGTCGCCGTCGATATGGCTGAACCAGATGCGGCGACCCGAAAGCGTGGTCACGTCGGGAATCGGCATGGTCTCCACGCCGAACGCCTTCTGGAAGAACGCGAATGGATCGATGATCCATTTGGTGCGGCCGGTGCCCGGCTCTTCGTAGACGAAATAGCCGTTCGCGGCATAGCCGCCGCGGCTGCTGGTGATCACGACGCTGCTCGCGAGCACCAGATCGCCTTCGCGATGCTCCAGCACGAGATGCGACGATACGTCGGCGCCGAACGTCCCGACGATCGGAAACGCCGGCAGCACCGGATCGAGCGGACGCTCGAAGCCGATCAGCGCGTCGCGGTGCAGAATGCGGGTGCCGTAGGTCAGATCGACCAGGCCGCCGCTGAGGCCGAAACCGATCTCCGCGAACAGTCGATTGGCGTCCGCGAACGCCGTGTTCCCCGATGGCAGCCCGCCGTCGCCGAGGATGACGGTGCGAATGCCCTGGCGGACCTGCTCGCGGCCCCAGAGATAGAACAGGGGCGGGGGCGTGCGCCGAAACCAGGTGAGAACGCCGCGGACATTCGCCATACGTTCCGCGCCGGGAAAGCCGGCATTGACGTCCCAGTAGGTGACGACCAGGCCGAGATGGTTGAGCGGCATCTCGGCGAAACGGTGAATCCGCGTCTGATCGGGTCTCGGCTCCTCGCGGCTGTCATAGACCGCGAGAATTTCGCGCCGCACCGGTTCGGCCGGCGGTGTGTCGGCGGGCGACTGCGCCATAGCGCCGGGCGCGAGCGACAAGACGCAAACAAGCAGCAGCGCGGAGCGCGTGAGGACCATTCGCAGGGGAACGTCGCAGCGTGTGGCCGCCGGCAGCAAAGCGAGTAATCGCAGCCAGGAGATGTGAATCAGGGCACTGAGAACAGGTTCGATCCAGAAAATGAACAAATGTTCAAAATTCGATCGGCAGCGTCTGACTGGCACGATGGCGCGACGATACTTGCCTGCTACGCGTCCATGCGCTCGCATGTCGTCGATCGCTGCAACGGCCCGCCGACGTGAATCAGCGCGCGCGTCAGCCCCCTTGTGCGTCCGCACCCGCCGGCTAACCGGTTGTTTTATCAACTGGTTCGGAGCCCGCGGCGCGGCCATTTACACCGCCGCCGACGCCCGCCCGGCACTGCGTCGCGATCAGGGGCTGGCTCGACCTGCAACCTGTAGCAACCGCGGAATTGCTCGTCGAGAAAACTCTACACTCCGGCACCAGCGCCGACGAAATATTTGCGCGCTAACCTTACGCGGGCGCGGTCGGCTTGGCGCCGTGTCGCTTGGCCGACTGACCCGAGGGCGCGCTCCGCCGGCTGCGACATGAGGTTGGCGGGCCATGCCGCGGCCCCCGAAGACGCGGCCTCGGCGCGCTGCGGGGCGTTCGTCAGGGTCCACGGAGCGCGCAGGTGCTCGGGCAAAATCGCGATTCACCATGGCGCGATTCCAATCTAGGATGATCGCGAGGGAGGCGGACCATGCCCGAATGCTTCGTTGCCAAGGCGTCCGAGATGCAGGACGGCGATCGGCGGATCGTCGTTGCCGGGAGCGCCGAAATCGGCGTGTTCTACAAAGACGGCGATTATTTCGCCTACAGCAACTACTGCGTCCATTCCGGCGGGCCGGCGTGCGAGGGGCTGATGATCAATCGGGTGGTCGACGTGATCGGACCCGACCGCAGCTACCAGGGCCAGACATTCTCCGACGACGTGCATTTCGTCTGCCCGTGGCACGGCTACGAATTCGAGCTCAAGACCGGCGAATGCGTCGGCGACCGGCGGCTGAGATTGAAGAAGTTCGACGTGGTCCGGCGCGGCGACGACATCTTCGTCGTCGCTTAGCGTCGCGTTTTCCGGGCGGCTAACCGGTTAGCCTGAAAGCGCGCTGGAAAACGCGTCAAAGCTAAAGCTTTGGAAAAGGAGAGGGCGCCCATGGATATGGTCCGCAGCGAAGTCCGCAAGCTAGCCGCCGAGGACTATTCCACCGCGCAGCATCTCGAGCACGCATCCCAGCAGGCGCGCGAGCGCAACTATCAGGATTTTCTCATCGTCGACGTCGACGCGCACCACTATGAGAGCGAATCCTACAAGGACGTATTCGAGTACATCGAAAGTCCGGTGATCCGCCGCCAGGCGGTCGAATCGGCGAAGCGCGGCGGCCGTGCCTCCATGCTGGGCGGCCAGATCGGCTATCAGGACATCGGCGGGCGCATCATCCGCCATGAGCTGCGCCGGCACGACATCCGTCGGCACGACAAGCTCGGCGCACCCCATCACCGCGACGTCGGCATGACGCTGGAATGGATGGACGCCATGGGCGTCGATTATTCCTGCCTGTTCCCGACGCCGATGCTGTTCCTCGGCCTGCATCCCCAGGTCGAGGTCGAGGTGGCGATGTGCCGGGCCTACAATGCCTGGCTCTGCGAGCGCGTTCTCGCCGTCGAGCCGCGCATCATCTCGATGCTCTATCTTCCGTTCAACGACCCCGAAGCGGCCTATAAGACCGTGAAGGATTTCGGCGACAAGAAGGGCGTGGTCGGATTCATGGTGACCTCGCCACGCTACAAGCCGGTGCACGACAACGCCTACGTCAAGACCTATGCCCTGCTCGAAGAGATGGGCAAGCCCATCGCCTTCCATGCGGCCTACAATTGGAACGACCAGTCGCTGTCGCTGACCAACCGTTTCATCTCGGTGCATGCGCTCGGCTTCATGTGGTTCAACATGGTCCACATGACCAACTGGGTGATCAACGGTCTGCCCGAGCGCTTTCCCAAGCTCAAGGTGATGTGGATCGAGAGCGGGCTCACCTGGGCCTATTGCCTGATGCAGCGGCTCGATCATTCCTACATGATGCGCACGTCGGATTGTCCGTCGCTCAAGCGCAAGCCGAGCGAGTATATGCGCGAGATGTACTATTCCTCGCAGCCGATGGAGAAGCCGCGCGACCGCTCCATTCTCGAGGCGACGTTCAAGATGATCAACGCGGAAACCCAGCTGATGTGGTCGTCGGACTACCCGCACTGGGATTTCGATCTGCCGAGCGTGATCTACGACCTGCCGTTCCTGAGCGAGAGCGGACGGCGCAACATCCTCGGCGGCACGGCGGCGAAGGTGTTCGGGCTCGATCCCAAGCCGGTGAAGAAGATCCCGTGACGAATTTGCGCGCGGGAGCTTTGGCCGCCGTTGCAGAGTCCGCTCTTGCCAGACCGGGCGCGCGGATCGTCAAACCCCAAGCTGCAAACCCCAACTCCGCAAACGCCAAGTCCGCAAACATTAAGGCCGCAAAACCCCGAGTCCCGCCGCATCGCCGCCCGCAATTTAGCAGAACGACGCGAGTCAGTCGGGCCGCTTCGCAACGGCTGAAGGGTCGGAAGCGGAGACTAGAATCGTTAAACCTTACTTCGCTACCATGGTTGCAGAAGTGCGGAAATGTTTGTAGACAGCCTTTTGGACATTGCCGCGGGGCAAATATCATTATCCAAATACCACCCCCGACACCCATGAACCACCACGACGAGGGAAGATAGATATGTACCGCATCATCGCTGCTTTCTTTCTTTTGGTCGCCTCCGTCGCTACGTCGTCGGCCCAGCCCGCGCTGTTTCCGTCGGTCTGGCAGAACCAGAATGGTTCGCTCCTGAAGGTTTTGGCGGTCGGCCCGGCGGGAAATTTCAACGGCGTCTTCATCAACTATGGCCCGCCCTGCCCGGGCGCCGTGTATGACGTCGCCGGGGGTATGCGGGGCCCCCTGATCCAATTCCAGGCCTGGAAGGCCTGGTCGCTCGATTGCAAGTCGGTCACGCTGTGGCGCGGCCGCATGATCAACGCGACCACCGTCGTGGTGCAATGGGTCATGACCTACGGCGGCCGGCGCGTGCGCGGCGTGGATACCTTCCGGCGCATCTGACCGACGTCGCGGCGGGCTGCTTTCGTCCGCTTTCGAGCTTCACATGCCAGTGCGTCCGGCCCGCTGGGGCCGGGCGCATTTTTTTAGTTGCGCGGGAGGGCCGCTATTCCGAACCCGCGAGTCCGGCCTGGTCGATCACCTTGCCCCAGCGCACGATCTCGCGCTCGACGAAGCCTTTCAATTCCTGCGGCGGCGGGCTCACCTGCGGGATGGCGCCATCCTTGACCAAGGCTTCCGTCACCGCGGGGTCGCTCATGATGTCGCGGATATTGGCGTAGAGCTTGTCGACGATCGGCGCCGGCACGTTGCCCGTGGTCGTCACCGTATGCCACGAGGCGGTGTCGTAGCCGGGGACGCCCACGTCCGCGAGCGGAGGAATATCCGCCACCGCCGGCACCCGCTCCGCCGTGGTGACGCCGAGCGCGCGGATCTTGCCGGCCTGGATCAGCGACATCGCCGGCGGCACGTCGCAGAACATCATCTGGATATGGCCGCCGACGAGGTCGTTGAGCGCCGGCGCCGAGCCCTTGTAGGGAACGTGCACCAGATCGAGGCCGAAAATACCCTTGAACATTTCGGCATTGAGATGATGGAACGTGCCGGGCCCGGGCGTTCCGAAGGCGATCTGGCCGGGCTTCTCGCGCGCGAGCTTGACCAGGTCGGCCACCGACTGGACCGGCAGCGCCGGATTGACCACCAGCACGAACGGCACGCGCGCCAGCAGCGCGATCGGCGTGAGCGCCGTGCGCGGGTCATAGGGCAGGTTTTTACGCATGGTGACGTTGATCGCCAGCACCGTGCTCGATGCCATCATGATGGTGTAGCCGTCGGGCGTGGCATTGGCGACGGCCGTCGCCGCCGTGATCCCGCCGCCGCCAGGCCGGTTCTCCACCACGAACGGCTTGCCGAAGCGTTGCTCGAGCTTCTGTCCGAGGATACGGGCGAACAGGCTGGTCACGCCGCCCGGCGCGAACGGCACGATGAAGCTGACCGGCCGGTTCGGATAGTCGGCCGCCTGCGCCTGCGCGCGTTGCGGCGTGCCGCCGGCTGCGGCCAAGCTCAGGATCAGTGCGGCGTAACGCGGCAGCAGAATCATCATTGATCTTCTCAACATCGAGGGGCTGGCTGTGCCGCTCCGCGGCCCGTCCGGAACTCAAACCGCAACATATCCTACTCCGAGCCCGCGAGGCCCGCTTTCCTGACGATGTCGCCGAGGCGGACGATCTCGCTGGCGATGAAGCGGTTGAGCTCGTCGGGCGGGGGGGAACGCACCGGAATGAGGCCCTGGCGCATGATGAATTCATCGCGCACGTCGGCCTCGTCCAGGACCGCGCGCAGGTCGTTGTGCAGCTTGTCGACGATCGCGCGCGGCGTCTTGGCCGGCGCGACCAGCATGAACCACGATGGCGCGTTGTAGCCGGGCACGCCGATCTCCGCGAGCGGCGGCACGTCGGAAATCGCCGCCACCCGCTCTTTCGTCGTCACCCCCAGCATGCGCACCCGTGCGCCTTGTACCAGCGGCAGCGCGACCGGAATCGGCGCCGACATCAGCGCGATATGTCCGCCGGCAAGATCGTTGAGCGCCGGCTGAATGCCCTTGTAGGGAATATGGTGCATCTCGATGCCGAGCGCGGCCTTGAGCAATTCGCCGTTGAGATGCTGTGCGGTTCCCGGGCCGGCCGAGCCGAACGACAGCCCGCCTGGTGTGGTGCGCGCAAGCTTGACGAGGTCGGCGATCGAGCGGACCGGCAGCGCCGCGTTGACCAGCAGGACTTCGGGGGAGAGCGCAATCAGCGTGATCGGGATGAAATCGGTGAGCGGATCGTAGGGCAGGTTCTTGTGCAGGGTCACGTTGGTGGCCAGGGTCGAGCTGGTCGCGACCATGAGCGTGTAGCCGTCGGCCGGCGCGCGGATCACCGCGACGGCCCCCGTCACCGAGCTCGCGCCCGGGCGGTTCTCGACCACGAAGGATTTTCCATAGAGCCGCTCGAGCTTGCCGCCGATCAGCCGGGCAAGAATGCTGTACATGCCGCCGGGAGCCGACGGCGCCACAATGGTGACGGTGCGATTGGGATAGTCCTGCGCGCGCGCGGGCGGCGCCGGCAATGCCAGCGCGGCCAGGCCGATCACGGCGGCGCAATGTGCAATCGCCTGCATCGCCTCCCCAGGCGCGTCTTGGACTGCCGTTGTTTTTGATCGAACGCGGGTCTGCCGCTCGATTGGCGTCGGCCGGACGACGATACCGCTTGCCTGCCAGCCTCGGCAACAACGGAGCAACCTGCGGTCGGCAGACTTTGCGCGGGAAGGCGTGTCCTATCATCGCGCCGCGCCGGAGTGCCATGTCTTGGAGAGCCTTGGCGCAGACAACACAATGCGCCTTAATGGGCGCCGCCTGGGGAGGCCTATGCGAGAAGCAACAATCGAAGTCGCGGGCACGAAGCTCGGCTATCGCGAGGCCGGAGCGGGAGCGACCGTGCTGTTCCTGCACGGCGCCGCGGGGGCGGCGTGGGATCCGTTGCTCGACCAGCTCAGCGGCGGCCACCGCGTCCTGGCGCCGGAGCATCCGGGC
>DASSJW010000455.1:0-3710 GCA_035690995.1 Xanthobacteraceae bacterium | reverse complement strand
GAGTAATAGCCGTAGTCCGCTCCATAGAACGTATCGGCGACGCGCGTTTGCAGGACGTGATCGGTGAGGAAAAAAGGAATCGAGAACCCGAGCACGAGCTGGGTTGCTTCGGCGAACGGCATCTTGAGGGATCGGCGGAGCCACAGCGCCCGCAGCGCCAGACTGTAATGGATTGCGAAGGCGCCGTAGAGCAAGAGGCCGCCGAGCGGGCTCGCCCAATAGTGATAGATGACCGTGAGCGCGCGATCCATTACCTGGACCGACACGAGCCCCAGGCTGTGATTGACGAAGTGGGTCGTCACGTACGCCAACATGACGAGGCCAGACGCCAACCGAACTCGCCGGATCACGCCTTCCACTGACGTCGTCTCTCCAAGCTGCGCATTTGCTCAAGCTTAGACATTTTGCGACGTTCTGTAGATAGCCGCCGGACCGTCTGCCTTGCTGTGCCCGGCTCCGGGGTCGATGGACTTGCGGGATCCTTCCTGCGGCGTGCTAATGTTACTGATCAACAAGCATTGCGGCGCAGGGGCCGGTGCGTGGCCGAGCGAAACCAAACTGACCTTCGAGCAGGTGGAAGGGGCAGCCGGCGATGCGGCCTCCGGCCCCCCCGTCTTGGCAGCAGTCCATGAAGGACCGAGCGGCTCCTGACGGAGCGGCCGCGGGCAATCACCCGTCGAAATCCCGGTGGGAACGGTTCGATGCTTTCGGCCTTCGGCCGCAACTGGGCATTCTTGTGTGCGCGACGGCGCTTCCGTTGCTGGCGCTCGCGCTGCTCATGGTCAATCAGTTGGTCGACCTCGAGCGGCAGAGCACTCGCACCAGCTTGATGAACAGCGCCCGGACGCTGGCGGCGCTGACCGACAACGAAATCGATACCTATTCGGCGATCGCCACCGCCCTGGCCCAATCGCTCGCGCTGAGGAATGGGGACCTTGCCACCTTCTGGGCGCAATCCAAGAAGGCGCTGGAACTCGTGCCGGGCGCGTGGCTCGAACTGAGAGACGCTTCCGACCGACCGCTCCTGAACACCTTGCGGCCCTCCCCGGCTGCCACGCCGCTTCGAAATGGCGGCGTTGATCTGCAGGCGATTTCCACCGGCAAGCCGCAGGTTTCGGATATCGTGATGGACCCGACCTCCGGCCGGCACACCGCATTCGTCCGGGTTCCGGTGTTCGAGCACGGCGTTGCGTCCTATTCGATCGCCGTCAGCCTGATACCGGAGCGATTTCTCCAGCTCATCGAGAACAAATTCACTCAGGAGGAGCTTCTCGGGATCCTGGATCGTCGAGGATACTTCGTGGCGCGTATTCCGGACCATGCGGAGCGGGTCGGAACACCCGCCAGCGAGGGCTGGCGCCGTGCCATAGCAAGCACTCCCCTGGGCTGGACGGAAAACCGGACGCTCGAAGGCGACCTGGCGATCACTGCCTATGCCCCGACGGCCAATGGATGGACGGTGGGGATATCGTACCGACAGGCGGCGCTCGATGCCCCCCTGCGGAATGTTCTCTGGACGATAGGACTGATTGGCACCGCCCTGGTGCTGCTGAGCCTCGGGCTGGCCTGGGCGCTGGGCCGCCGGTTCGCGTCGAGCATGGAGTCGTTGACCGCGCTTGCCGGTGATGTCGGTGACAAGGTCGTCGATGCTCCAAGGCTTTCCTTCCGGGAGGCGACGATGATCGGCCGCGCGTTGAGCCAGGTTTCGCGCAAGCTCAATGCGCAGTCGGCGGCGCTCACGCAATTCAATGCCGAGCTCGAAAACAAGGTTGCGTTGCGCACGTCCGAACTTGTCGCCGAGATGAAACGGCGGGAGGACAGCGAGGCCAAGGTGCGCCAGATGCAGCGGATCGAATCGCTGGGCCAGCTCACTGGCGGCATCGCCCACGACTTTAACAACATGCTGGCGATCGTGCTGGGATGCCTGGACATGCTGCAGCGTCGCTTGGAACGCGGCGATGCGAAAGTGGGCGAGTTCATCGAGGGCGCGAGACAAGGTGCCCAGCGTGCGGTGACGCTCACGCAGCGATTGCTTGCGTTTTCGCGCCGGCAGGCGTTGCACCCGCAGCCGGTCGACGCCAACAAGCTGATCGCCAATATGTCCGATCTGCTGCACCGGACCATCCCGGAAAGCATCCGGGTCGAGACGGTGTTTGCGGGCGGCCTGTGGCGCATCAATGTCGACGTGGGCGAACTCGAGAATGCGCTGATCAATCTCGCCAGCAATGCCCGGGATGCGATGCCCGACGGCGGCAAGCTCACGATCGAGACCGCCAACGCCCATCTCGACGACGCCTATGCGTCGACGCAGGCGGATGTCGCGCCCGGCCAGTACGTCCTGATCGCGGTGACCGACAACGGCCCCGGCATGCGGCCCGAAGTCGTCGCCAAGGCGTTCGAGCCGTTTTTCACCACCAAAGCGCCGGGCCGCGGCACCGGACTGGGGCTGAGCCAAGTCTATGGCTTCATCAAGCAGTCGGGCGGCCATGTGAGAATTTACAGCGAGCCGGGTCAGGGCGTTTCCGTCAAGCTTTACCTGCCGCGTTTCTACGGTCCGGCCGAGGTCACCGCGCCCGAGCCGCAAGCCCCGGCGCATCTGCCGCTATCGCAGGTGAATGAACTCGTTCTGGTGGTGGAGGACGATCCCGCCGTCCTGAAATTGACCGTCGGCATGCTGTCCGAGCTCGGCTACCGGACCTTGGCTGCCGAGAGCGCAGCAAAGGCGCTCGAACTACTGGACGCCAACGCCGACGTGCGCCTGTTGCTGACCGACATCGTGATGCCCGACATGAACGGCCGTCGACTGGCGGAGGCGGCGGTCAAACGCCGGCCGGGCTTGGCCGTCTTGTTCGCCACCGGGTATACGCGCAACGCCGTCGTCCACAACGGCACGATCGATCCGGATGTCGAACTGATCATGAAGCCGTATTCCCTGGACGCGCTGGCGCAAAAGGTCGCCCGCGTGCTGCGCGGCGGCAAGGCGGCGGCGGTGTAGCGCCCCCAGGGCTCGGCGCTGGAGCTGTTGCAGACGCGGCGCTATAGCCTGATAGCCTGCGCCGATGGTTTACCCCCTTCCCGCCTCCGACCCATGCTCCCATTACGTCAACCCACCGCCATTTTTAGCTTGACTTTGTTACCCGAATCTTGTAGAAATTCGCCATCATCAAAAATTGCGCATTGAACATCGCCCGGTGTCGCGGGGTCGGCGATTTCGCGACCTGACGGCACTGCACGGCGTTGGAGGAAGCGCCAGGCGGCCAAGAATTTAGCCGAACAAACTCAGAAGGGGGTTGAGTAGCGGCCCCCTCGCACCTCGAGCATCAAAACAATTCCGTCACGTCTGCCGTAGCTCGCCTCCGTCGTGGGGCCGCTGCGTGGGGACATGCTGTGTCTGAGCCCGCCGATGGACCCTTGGCTGCGTCGCGACGGTCGCGCTCGGCCTCGCAGTCCCGCGGCGTGCATTCCGGAGCTTCGGACGTCGGTGACCTCACGCGAGAGCCTGGCCAGGAAGCAACGGTACGCGGACGGCGCGGCTCATGGAGGCCGCCTGCGCGCGGGTCATCGCGGCTGGTATGGCGCCCGCACGGACAAGATCAATGCGCGGCCGCGCAGATGGGCGGACGATCCCGCACCGAGGATAAACCATCATGCCTATGGCTCAACACACAAACGCGGGTACCGGCTCAAGTACTGCTACGGCATGTCGCTCA
>DASSJW010000454.1:0-3660 GCA_035690995.1 Xanthobacteraceae bacterium | reverse complement strand
AGACTGTCATGCCGGCGGGTGGTTGCCCGACGGTATTTTCCACGACCCCACCAGACTATCCCACACCACACCCCTCACTCCCACTCGATGGTGCCGGGCGGCTTCGAGGTGATGTCGTAGACCACGCGGTTGACGCCCTTGACTTCGTTGACGATGCGCGTCGCCACGTGGCCGATGAACTTCATGTCGAAGGGATAGAAGTCGGCGGTCATGCCGTCGGTCGAGGTCACGGCGCGCAGGCCCACGACGTAGTCGTAGGTGCGGTAGTCGCCCATCACGCCGACGGTGCGCACCGGCAGGAGCACGGCAAAGGCCTGCCAGATGTCGTCGTAGAGCCCGGCGCGGCGGATCTCCTCGATATAGATCTCGTCGGCCAATCGCAGGATGTCGAGCTTGTCGCGGGTGATCTCGCCGGGGCAGCGGATGGCGAGGCCGGGTCCCGGGAACGGATGGCGGTCGACGAACGCCGGCGGCAGGCCGAGCTCGCGGCCGAGCGCGCGCACCTCGTCCTTGAACAATTCGCGCAGCGGCTCGACCAGCTTCATGTTCATTCGTTCGGGCAGCCCGCCGACATTGTGGTGCGACTTGATGGTGACCGAGGGCCCGCCGGTGAACGACACGCTCTCGATCACGTCGGGATAGAGCGTGCCCTGCGCCAGGAATTCGGCGCCGCCGACCTTCTTCGCCTCGGCCTCGAACACGTCGATGAAGAGCTTGCCGATGGTCTTGCGCTTGAGCTCGGGCTCGGTGACGCCGGCAAGCGCATCGAGGAACAGCGCCTCGGCTTTCACGTGGACGAGCGGGATGTTGTAGCTGTCGCGAAACAGCGCCACCACCTTCTCGCCCTCGGCGAGCCGCAGCAGGCCGTGGTCGACGAACACGCAGGTGAGCTGCTCGCCGATCGCCTCGTGGATCAGCACCGCGGCGACCGCGCTGTCGACGCCGCCGGACAGCCCGCAGATCACGCGCCCCTTGCCGACCTGCGCGCGGATCTTCTCGATCGCCTCCTCCTTGAAGGCGCGCATGGTCCAGTCGCCCTTGCAGCCGGCGATCTTGCGCACGAAGTTGCGGATGAGCGCGGCGCCGTGCGGGGTGTGCACGACCTCGAGATGGAACTGGGTGGCGTAGAACTTACGCCGCTCGTCCGCGATCATGGCGATCGGCGCGTTCGGCGAGGTGCCGATCACGCGGAAGCCCTCGGGCAGCCGGGTCACGCGGTCGCCGTGGCTCATCCAGACCGGGTAGCGCTCGCCCTTGCGCCACACGCCCTCGAACAGCGGCGTCTCCTCGGTGACAAGCACCTCGGCGCGGCCGAACTCGCGGTGATGGCCGCCCTCGACCACGCCGCCGAGCTGCGCCGCCATCGCCTGCTCGCCGTAGCAGATGCCGAGGATCGGCACCCCGGCGTCATAGATCGCGGCCGGCGCCAGTGGCGCGCCCGGATCGAGCACCGACGCCGGCCCGCCGGAGAGGATCACGCCCTTCGGCCGCAGCGCCTTGAAGGCCTCGTCCGCCTTCTGGAATGGCACGATCTCGCAATAGACCTTCTCCTCGCGAACGCGCCGGGCAATGAGCTGGGTGACCTGCGATCCGAAATCGACGATCAGAATCTTGTCGTGGCCGGCGAGCCGGTCGGGGCCGGCGCCGCGCACGAGCGAGGAATCGAGGATGGTCATTTAGACCTATGTGCGACCCGCCCTGCGTCCGGTCAAGGCCGCCCGGCGGCGTTCACCACAGCCAAATCGGCGCTCTGCCCCGGCTCCCCAGGCCCGCGACCGGCGCGGTCCTCCCGGCCCTCCCCGCCGCCGCCTCGCCGCGGCGACGGCGCGACGGTTGCGCCGGCTTGTGCCGGTGGTGAGGGAGTGTGGCGAGCGCGACATTTTTCCAACAGTGGCGCCGGAAAGCGCGACCGATGCGGCGGGAAAACTTGTCTGCCCGTGGCGATGGGGGCAGGCTCTCAACCATAAGAAGAAGACACGCCAAGAAGGGAAGAAGAGCCAGGCTGCCGGTGAACGGCGCCCAGCGCGCGGCGGTGCGGCGCACTCGGCCTCGTCGCCATGGGCAGCGTCCGGGGGGCATGATGACGACCACAGTCGCAGGATTTGCGCAGCGGGGAGCGTCGGTTCTCCTGCTCGGCGCGCTCGCGCTGGCGCCAACGATCGCCGCAGCCGACGAAGGCGGCGTCAGCTTCTGGGTGCCCGGCTTCTTCGGCAGCCTCGCGGCAGCGCCGCAACAGGCCGGAGCCTCCTTCGCCACGCTCTATTATCACCCCACGGTATCGGCCGGAGCCGACGTCGCGTTCGCGCGTCAGGTCACGCGCGGCAACATCACCGCCAATTTCAGCGGAAATCTGAACGCGAACCTCAATGCCAATGCGGATGTCGTGATGGCGATTCCGAGCTATGTGTTCGCGACCCCGGTGCTGGGCGGCCAAGCGGCGGTGGCGCTGCTGGTGCCGATGGGACGCAACAATGTCTCCGTGGACGCGACGCTGAATGCCGCGATCGGCCCCTTCGGATTCAGCTTGTCCGGCGGTCGCGAGGATTCCGTCTCCGGCTTTGGCGACCCCATCCCGCAGTTCTCGCTGCGCTGGAACGCAGGCGTTCACAACTTCATGACCTACGTCACCGGCAATATCCCGGTGGGAGCCTACGATTCCCGACGGCTGGCGAACCTGGGTATCGGCCACGGCGCAGTCGATGCCGGCGGCGGCTACACCTACTTCAATCCGCAGACCGGGCAGGAATTCACCGCCGTGCTCGGCTTCACCTACAACTTCCTCAACCAGTCGACGCAATACCAGAACGGCGTCGACATGCACCTCGATTGGGCGACATCGAAATTCATCACCCAGCAGTGGCAGATCGGCCTGGTCGGCTACGTCTTCAACCAGCTCTCCTGCGACAGCGGCGCCGGCGACCGCGTCGGCTGCTTCGAGTCGCGCGTCATGGGAGTCGGGCCGCAGATCGGCTATATCTTTCCGCTCGGGGCCCTCCAGGGCTACATCAATCTCAAGGGCTACAAGGAATTCAATGCCGCGCACCGGCCGGACGACTGGAACGTGTGGCTCACGTTCCAGATCTCGCCCGCAGCGCCGAGCGCCACACCGCAGCAGGCCATGGTGCGGAAATAGCGACGGGCTCGCAGCGCCGCTTTACCAGGCGTAGCGAACCGTGCCGGTTCCGGCATAGTAGCGGCGCCGCGCGACCGGTGCCCGCAATGCTACCTCAGCGCAACGGCGGAGCATGAGCGTGCGGCCTGGCCCCGCCTTCATGCGCGCCGCCCTCACCTCGTCAGCGCGACCGAGTCGTGACGGCAGGACGGTGAACCCCCATTCCCTTCGAGGGCGTTCGGACCGACTCCGACCTCGTGACCGACAGTCACCTCACCTCCCCCAAGGCACCCGCCGCGCGCGCCGCGTTCAGCCTTTCTTCCGCGCGCGCTACAACTTCCAACAGCCGGCCGCTCGCGAGATGAAGGAAATAAAATCCGAATTGCGGGTTCTCGAAATAGAGCGCGCGCACTTCGTCATAGGGCAGCGTCAGCACCCGGCCGGATTCGACGCATTCGATCGATTGCGTCCGGTAATAGCCCGGCGTCAGCAGTCCGAGCTCGCCGAAGATCTGGCCGGGCTGAAGCTCGATGTCCCATTCGACCACG
>DASSJW010000453.1:0-6525 GCA_035690995.1 Xanthobacteraceae bacterium | reverse complement strand
AATTTCAGACGCAACGCGTTGAAGGGTATCGGCGCGTGCGTCGAACGCGCAAAATTCAGGGACGTCAACCGCCCCCGCGCGCTGAAGCGCTTGTGCGGATCAACGATATGGGCGTCCGACGCATGGAAGGCCCGCGCCATCGCTCGAGACGGCTGTTCCCGCGCCTTCGCAGAACGCTCAGGATGCGGACGCAAGCGCTCGCTCGACTTAACAGTGGTTGCTAGCTGCGCCCGACACGATAGGGTTGCTCCTGCTGACAGCAAGGAGCGACGATGGAAGATCGGATTGCCGGCCATTCACCTGCGGAAACGATCACGGGCGCTGCTGGGCCGCCGGTGGCGTGGCGCGACCTTCGCGACTGGCTCGATCTGGTCGAAGCCAATGGCCTCCTCAAGCATATCGCGCCGCCGATTGAGGCGGACGAGGAGATGGCCGCGATCACCTTGCTCGCTACCCGACGCGAGGATGCGCCGGCCCTGCTGTTCGAGCAGTTTGCCGGCGACCGTTCCGGTTCCCGCGTCTTGTGCAACATGCTCGGCGCCAGCAAGGAACGCTACGCGTTGGCCGTCGGCATCGACCCCGGTCTTTCCACCGCCGACATGATCGCCGCGACGCGTGGTGTCATGAATCGGCGCATCCCGCCGGTTCGGGTGGCCAAGAGCGACGCGCCGGTAAACGAGATCGTCCTGACCGGGGACGCGATCGATCTCACGGCTTTTCCCGTGCCGAAATTCTGGCCCGGCGACGGCGGCCGTTACATCGGGACCGGCGACATCACCCTGACCTCATCCCCCGACGGCGGCCGGCTCAATGTCGGCGTGTACCGGCAGATGCTGCAAGGACCGTCGCGCATCGGGCTCTATTGCTCGCCGGGCAAGCACGGCCTGCTCGACCGCGAGGGATGGTGGGCGCGCGGGAAGCCGTGCGAGGTCGTCGCCGCCTACGGCATCGATCCCGTGCTTTTCATGCTGGGCGCGCAGGTGTTCGGCGCCGCTCAATCCGAGCTCGACGTCGCCGGCGGCATGATGGGGCGCCCGGTGGAATTGACCGAGGCCGAGTTCGTCAGCCTGCCGATCCCGGCGCGCGCCGAGTTCGTGATCGAGGGCCTGCTGCATCCGGGCGATCTCGAACATGAGGGCCCGCTCGGCGAGTTCACCGGCTATTACGGACGCGAACGTTCGCCCCAGCCGGTCATCGAAGTGAAGGCGGTGCATCACCGCCGCTCGCCCATCTTCACCCATGCCTTGATGGCCAAATATCCCTCCTGCGAGATCGGCGCCTATTACGCCATCATGCGCTCGGCGCGTATTCTCGACGACCTCGAGCGCATCGGCGTGCCCGGGGTGGTGGCGGCCTACGCGCATCCCGCGGCCGCGTCGGGATGGGGCATGGTCGTGGTCTCGCTGCAGCAGAAATATGCCGGCCATGCCGCGCAGGTGCTCGCGCTGGCGGCGCAATGCCCGGCAGCGGCCTATTACACGAAATGGGTGATCGTGGTGGACGAGGACGTCGATCCGACCGACATCAACGACGTGCTGTGGGCGCTGAGCACGCGCTGCCATCCCGCCGACGATCTCGACCTGCTGCGCACCACGTGGTCGACCGGGCTCGATCCCAGCCAGTTTCCGCCGGAGGCGCGGCCCTACGGATCGAAGGTTCTGATCAATGCCTGCAAGCCGCACCAGCATCTCAAGCAGTTCCCGCAAACCACGCTGTTGCGCCGCTCCACCTATGACCGCGTGGCCGGGCGCTGGCAGGAACTGGGCTTCTCCGGATCTCCGCCCAGCCTGAACGTGTTCCACCCGGAATAGCGCACTCCGCCACCCAGGTTGGCGGGGGATTGAGGAGGCGCTCGCAACCGGATCGGGACCTTGCGGGCGCCGTCTTCGCTGTGGCTTGCACGCTGCAATTTTGATATTGAGTGCGCCTGCCGGTTCGCGAACAGCCGGAGTGCGGGCGTAGTTCAATGGTAGAACGGCAGCTTCCCAAGCTGCATACGAGGGTTCGATTCCCTTCGCCCGCTCCAACGCTTCGCCGGCATCGCCTGTCTTTCTGAGGGTCGGGCGTCCCGTCGCGCCACAAAACTTCTTGCACTGCTGACGGCACTCTGCCGTGGCCCACGTGCCCTCGTGACGACCGACACGCACGCACCATGCGCGCCCGGAACGTCCGCTCTTCTTCCGCGTTGACTCCAGTGGGAACGACGACGAAGGAGAACCACATTCCATGAGAAAATACGCAGCCATACTTGCCGCGGCGGCCCTGCTGGTTTCCACCGGCGTCGCGTCGGCGCAGAGCCGGAACTATGACAGCTCCGGCGCGCCGAAGAGTTCCGGATCGTCGCAGCGCAGCGGCGGCGGGCTCGTGGACAACAGCACGACCGGCTCCAGCGGAGCGAGCGGGATGACGGGTGCGCCGAGCAATCCCTCGCAACCCGGCGACGCCGGTATGTCACAGGCCGCGCCCCCTCCAGGGCCCGACAATGGCGGCACGTTGAACCCGCGAGCGCCGAGCAACGCACGCTAGACGCTCTTCGTTGTGTGACGTGCGTCAAGAAGGGGAGCTTCGGCTCCCCTTTTCTTTTCAGCGATGCCTAAACCCGTCCGGCTCTCACACCTCGGCCCACTGCCGCAGCAGGTTGTGATAGATCGAGGTGAGTGAAACCACGCTCGGATGCTCGGGGTGATCGGCGGAGAGCCGCCGGATCGACATGTCGAGGTCGAACAGCAGCGCGCGCCGGGTGTCGTCGCGGATCAGGCTCTGCGTCCAGAAGAACGACGCAATCCGCGACCCGCGCGTGATCGGCGTGACATTGTGCAGGCTGGTGCCGGGATAGACGACCATGTCGCCGGCCGGGAGCTTCACCGCATGCTTGCCGTAGGTGTCCTCGACGGTGAGCTCGCCGCCGTCGTAGTCCTCCGGCGCGGAGATGAAGAGCGTGGCCGAGACGTCGGTGCGGATCTGCAGCGAGGTGTCGAGATAGCCGCGGATGGCGTTGTCGACATGCGCGCCGAAGGTCATGCCGGCGTCATAGCGGTTGAACAGCGGCGGGAAGACCTGCTTCGGCAGCACGGCGGACACGAACAAGGGATTGCGGCCAAGCGCCTGGACCACCATGTCGCCGAGCTCGCGCGCTTCCGGCGCGGTCTCCGGAAGCTGGAGATTGTGCTTCACCTTCGCCGATTGATGTCCGGCGGTGATGCGGCCGTCGACCCAGGCCGCCTGCTCCATCACCGCGCGGCAGCGTGCGACCTGCTCGGCGGTGAGCACGTTGGGAATGTGCACCATCATAGCGGGTGCCTCCGTGCTTGGGACAGGTCGCGGATGCGGTGCAGCGGGAGCGGCCGCGAACCGGTGCACCGCTGATCCGGGACCGTCACGAAGGCGGTGCGCGTCAAGATCCCGGGTCTGCAGCACATCATTCCGCTTCGCTTCATGCTGCGCTGCGCCCGGGACACGCCCTTCCAGCTAACACCTGTGGAGGACATCTGCGGGCCTCACCAGCGCGCCCGATAGGTCAGCGACGCCCAGCGGCCGGATGCCGGCACGACGTTGGCGCCGAAGTATTGCGCGTAATAGAGCTCGTTGGTGAGATTGTAGACGTTGAGCTGCACCGTCGACTTCTCGTCGACCTTGTAGCTGATCATCGCATCGAACTTCCAGAACTCCGGCACATAAGCGGTGTTCGTGTTGTTGGCCCAACCGAGCGATTGATAGATCGCGCCGCCGCCGACGGTCCATTTCGAGGTGACCTCATAGGTGGTCCACAGCGTGAAGTTATGGCGCGGCGTGTTCTGCAGATGCCTGTCGAGGATGCTCTTGTCGCGGGTGTCGAGGATCTTGGATTCCAGATAACTGTAGCCGGTGAAGACGCTCCACCTGTCGGTGACCTTGCCGGTGGCGCCAACTTCGACGCCATCGACGCGCGCGACGCCGTCGAGGACCTGCACGGTGTTGTTGAACGGATCGTTGATGCGCAGATTGGTCTTCTCGATGCGGAACACCGCGCCCGCCAGGCTGATCAGTCCGTCGCGCACGTCCGCTTTGGCGCCGACCTCGATGGTGCGGGTCTGCTCCGGCGCCAGCGCCGCGTTGCTCGCGCTCACCAGCGTTCCGAGCTCCGCCGAGGGGTTGTACGAGTTGCCGTAGGCGGCGTAGATGCTGGACTTTTCGGTCGGGTGGACGACCGCGCCGAAGCGGTAGCTGAACAGATTGTCGGTGCGCTCGAGATTGCGGTTGATCACCAGCGCCTGGTTCGGATCGCTGTACGTCGTGCTGAAATAGTCGTAGCGCAGCGACGCGAGCAACTCGAAATACTTGGTGATCTTGACCTGGTCGGACACGTAGGCGGCATAATCCACCGCCTTGGTCTCGATCGGAAGAAAGTTGATGATGGCGCCGCCGACCGGCGAGCCGTTGGGATCGGGATTGAACGCGTTGGTGCGGCAGGCAACGTTGGTCGAGTCGCAGAGATCGCGCCGGTCCTGATGGCGCGTCTCGCGCGCCGCCTCGAGCCCCGCCGACATCTGGTGCTCGGCAATGCCGGTGATGAACTTGCCGACGAGGTCGGTCTGATTGATGAGATAGGTGTTGTCGGTCTCGCGCTCGCGCCGCTCGCGGCCGTAGGTCAACAGGTCCACCGGATAGTTGAACGGAAACGTGGTTCCGTCCCAGGTCGTGGGCGAACCGGGTCGGCCGGGGAAGTTGTTGTTGGCGAGGCCGACGTTGCGCGGCGCGGTCACCCGCGCGAAGCGCTCGTTGTCGATGTAGCGCGTGGCATTGGAGAGCTTCAGGTCCTTGTCGAATTCGTGCTCGATCTTTTCCGTGATGATGTGGGTGTCGGTCGTGGTGATGTCGCCGAGCGGTCCGCCCGCCAGCCCCAGGAAGTTGGTGCGGGGAATTGGGAGCGGCGTGGTGGGCGTGCCGTTGCCGTAATAGCCGGGATTGGTCTGCAGACCGGTCTGGGGACTGAACGCCGGTTGCGGCAGATAGGTGAAGCCGTAGTCGGAGACGCCTTCCTCGCCTTGATAGATGTAGTAGAGCGTGGCCTTGGTGCCCTGCTGGAAGTCGTAGACCATGGACGGCGCCACACCCCAGCGCTTGGTCCAGATCTCGTCGCGGGTCGGGGTGTCGACGTCCTGGAACAGCCCCTGGATGCGGCCGGACACGTTGCCGCTCTTGCCGCTGGCATCGACCACCTCGCGGTAGCCGTTGCCCGTCATCACCGTCGAGGTCGACTCCAGGTACTGCGCGCCGGTCGGCAGCCTGGTGACGTAGTTGATGGCGCCGCCGGTCGCACCGCGTCCGAACGCGAACGCGGACGGGCCTTTGTAGACCTCGATGCGGTCGATCGAGAACGCGTCGCGGGTGTACCAGCCGGGATCGCGGATGCCGTCGCGGAACAAGTCGCCGCGCGCGACGAAGCCGCGGATGATCGGCCCGTCGCCCTGCTGGCCGCCTTCGCCGGCGCTGAACGTGATGCCGGGAATGTATTGCAAGGCCTGCTCGATGGTGGTGGCGTTCTGCTCCTGGATGATCGCCTGCGGGATGACATTGACGGTCTGCGGCATGTTGAGGAGCGGCACCGGCAGACGCGTGATGCCGGTGTTGGTCACCTGATAGGGCGTCGGGCCGAGCGCCGGGTTGGCGGAACCCGATCCCGATCCCGATTGGTCCGTCGCCACCGGCTGCGCCGGCGGCGGAGGCGCCGCCACCGGCCGGGAGGGCGCGGCGCGCACCGCGGCCGGGGCCCGCGGCCGGCTGGCCTGAACCGAAACGGTGGGCAGGACGTCGGACTTCTGCTCGGCCTGTGCCGGAGCGGCGCCTCCCGGCGCCAGGGGCGCCGCAGGACTTTGCGCCGGCGCGGTCTGCTGCGGCGCCGGGGTCGGCGCCTGTTCGGTGGTGGTTTGATCGGTCGCGGCCGGTTCCGCCTCGGTCTCCATCGCGCCGCTGAGATAGAACAGCGCGGCGGCCGTCATTGCTCCGGCTTTCGACCGCACCGCGTTCTGCGTAGCTCGTGCCCCCGAACCTGACATAACACCACCTCGCCCCTTGCTTTACTTTAGAATGCTTAAATACTACAGTTGATCTTCGTATTACTTGCTACACGTTGGCTGCTCCGCCAACAATGACAAATATGCCACAGAGATTATCATTCATCACAACAGCTTTTCCTTTTTATTATAACAATTCAAAACTACAAAAGCTTGGCTACAACTATTGATCGACAATGTAATTACCTGTATCGAGCAAGAACTCGCGGCTGTCTCGTTGCAATCCAAAAATTGACGATGCCGGCCCGTGGCGGGGACCACACGATGACCAAGCCGGCGCGCCTGCGGACTTTTTGCTGGACCCTCCACCGCTGGATCGGTCTCGGCCTCATGGTCCTGCTGGTGCCGATCTCGGTGTCGGGCGCGCTGTTGGTGTGGCACGATCCGCTCGATGCGCTGCTGCATCCCGGCCGTTACGCCGTGACGGGGACGCAACTCGTCGAACCCTCGGCGTACCTGGCGAGCGCCGCCG
>DASSJW010000452.1:0-2311 GCA_035690995.1 Xanthobacteraceae bacterium | reverse complement strand
GAACATCTGCCCATCATTGCCGCGATCCCGGCGGCGAGGAGAACAATGCAGATTATGTCACATCCGCGCGACACTGCGCTCATCGCCGCAGCCGCGCTCATCGCCACGATCACCGCACTGTCCGCGCAGCCGTCCGATCCCGCTTCTTACGGACGGCGCCTCTACCACGACAAGGCGCAATGTTCGTACTGCCACGGCTGGGCCGCCGACGGCGCCGGCGAGCCGCAATCCAATGGCGGAGCCGCGAACATTCGGCAAAGCTTCCTGAAGCGCGACCAGTTGATCGAGGTCATCATGTGCGGTCGGCCGGGAACGCCGATGCCCCATTACGACGACCTCGCCTATACGGATAAGCGCTGCTATGGCGTGACCGAGGCGGAACTCGGCGCGCAGCGGCCCTCCCCTCCTCCAAGTACGACGCTGCAGAAGCGCGAGGTCGAGGCCATCGCGGACTATCTGCTCGCCAAGGTGATCGGTCGCGGCGCGGTCACGCGCGAGGAATGCGAAGAGATGTTCGGCCCGGGCGCCCGCTCCTGCGGTCAATACCCGAACAAGCAGTAGCCGGCGGCCAGCTGCGGCGCGCTTGCAATTCAGCCGCTGCGCGAAGGCGCTGCCGGCGAACCGAGCTTCTGCGTCAGCCGCCACTCCAGCATCTGCAGGCGGTCCTGGCCCCAGAACAACTCGCCCTCGAACACGTAAGTGGGCGCGCCAAAGACGCCGATGGCCATGGCTTCATCGGTGTTCGCCTGGTACTCCCCTTTGACGGCGTCGTCCTCCGTGGCCGCGAGCAGCGCCTTTCCGTTCATGCCGTTTTCGGTGGCGATCGCCGCCAACGTGTCATGGTCGGCGATGTTTCGCTCCTCGACCCAGACCGCACGCAGCAGCGCGTAGCTCAGCCGGTTCCAGTCGAGCCCCTGCCGCATCGCGGCGATCGCGAGATAGCAGGCGCGCCGGTCGGCCACGGGATGAAAGGCCGGCTCGACGTTGCACGGGATGCCCAGGAACTCGCGCCAGCGCCGCAGTTCCTGGTGTCGATAGGCTTGCCGTTGTTTTGCGCGCTCGCGCAGCGGCAGGCCGCCCGAAACTGACCAGACCTTCAGCAGATCCATCGGCTTGTGGTTGATCGTCAGATCGAAGCGGCGGCACAGATCCACAAACCGCAAGTGGCCGAGATAGGTCCACGGTGACGACATCGAGTCGTAGTAGTCGATGGATTTTGCAGTCATGGTGCAACCCCGGCAACGGACGCGACCCCAAGATACGCTTCCCTGATGAAGGGGTTATCCGCAAGGCTTTTCGACGGGCCGCTCAGGGTGACGCGGCCGGAGACCATCACGAAGGCCTGGTGCGACAAGTCGAGCGCGGTCAGGACATCCTGCTCCACCACCAGCATCGACAGGCCGGTCGCGTTGATCTTCAACAGCGCGGCGCTGAGTTCTTCGACGATTCGCGGCGCCAGTCCGAGCGACAGCTCGTCGATCATCAGCAGCCGGGGCGCGGCCATCAGCCCGCGCGCGATCGCGCACATTTGCTGCTCGCCGCCGGACAGCGTCGATGCGTCCTGCAGGCGACGCTCGTACAGCCGCGGGAACAGCCCGAAGACGAAGTCGAGATCGCGGCGGATGGCCGCCGTCCCGTCGCGCCGGTGATAGGCACCCATCAGCAGGTTGTCGCGCACGTTCATCGCCGCGAACAGCCGCCGCCCTTCCGGGACGTGAATGATGCCCGCCGTCACGACCTGATCGGGCGGAAGCCCGCCGATATCGGCATCGCCCAGCGTGATGCGTCCGCTCCGCGTCGGTAGCAGCCCGGATATGGTCCGCAACAGCGTGCTCTTGCCCACCCCGTTCGAACCGATGAGGGCTACGATTTCCCCCTGCTCCACGCGCAGATCGATACCCCACAGCACCTGGACGTCGCCGTATCCGGCGGTGATGTTCTCGACCGCGAGCAGGCTCATGGCGCGAGCGCTCCGTATCGCGCGGCAAACTTGGACCCGAGATAGGCTTCGATCACGCGCGGATCGCGGGTGATGTTGCCGGGCGTATCGTCGGCGATCAGCTCGCCATGATGCAGCACCAGGATCCGGCTCGTGGCCGTGAGTACCACCTTCATGACGTGCTCAATCAAAAGGATGGTGACGCCGCGCGCGGCGATGGCACGGATCAGATCGAGCGCGGCATCGATCTCCGCCGCGTTGAGCCCGGCATTGACCTCGTCCAGCAACAGGAGCCGGGGATTGGTGGCGAGGCTCTTGGCGAGTTCGAGCCGCTTGCGGTTCGCCAAGGTGAGCGACGATGCCGGCCGTTCA
>DASSJW010000451.1:0-3759 GCA_035690995.1 Xanthobacteraceae bacterium | reverse complement strand
TCCAGGATCGAACGGTCGATGAATTTCTGGCTCGCCAGATTGCCATTGGCATAGAAAATGAAGTTCGAGTTCTTCGCCGCGACCTCCGGCTTCTGCAGGTAATTGATGAAAGCAAGCGCTTCCGGCCCGTTCTTGGCGTCGCGCGGGATGGCGAGGTTGTCGAACCATAGCTGCGTCCCTTCGCGCGGGATCGCGTAAGCGATCGCCACCCCGTTCTTGGCTTCCTCCGCGCGCTTTTGCGCCTGCTTGATGTCGCCGGAGAACCCCACCGCCAGACAGATTTCTCCGGAGGCCAGCAGATTGAGATATTCGGAGGAGTGAAACCTGCGCACCGACGGCCTGATCGCGGTCATGAGATCGGCCGCCTTCTGCAGATCGGCTTCCTTCGTGGTGTTCGGATCGAGCCCGAGATAATGCAGCGCCGCGGCCAGGATATCGTCGGAGGAATCGAGCATGTAGACGCCGCAGTCCTTGAACTTGGCCAAGTTCTCGGGCTTGAAGACGATGTCCCAGCTGTCGATCTTGCCGTCGCCACCCAACGCCTCGCGCGCCTTCTTGACGTTGTAGCCGATCCCGATCGTGCCCCACATGTAGTTGACGGCATAGGCGTTGCCGGGATCGTAGCTCGCCAGCCGCTGCGTGATCTCCGGCCACATGTTGACGAGGTTCGGCAGCTTGACCTTGTCAAGCTTCTGGAAAATGCCGGCCTTGATCTGGCGTTCGAGGAAATACGCCGTCGGCACCACCACGTCATAGCCGGATTTGCCGGCCAGCAGCTTGGTCTCGAGCGTGTCGTTGGAATCGAAGGTGTCGTAGCGCACCTTGATCCCGGTCTCCCTGGTGAAATCCTCGATCACGCTGGGCGCGATATAGTCGGTCCAGTTGTACACATTGACGATCCGCTGCGCGCTGGGCTGAGCAGCAGCAGGCGTGGCGCTCACGGCGGCGGCGACTGCAAGGGCGAGACGGATCGGTCGGCGCATGGATGGGATCCTCAGGGTCTGCGGGATGAGAACACGGCGAACGGGTGAAGCGGCGCTCACTGCCGGGCGCCGCGCAGCGGCGAGCCCGGGCTCCAGCGGCTAAGCGTCAACGAGCGCTCCTAACTCTCGGTCGGCAGGCCGAGCTCCTTCCAGGCCTTCATGCCGCCGGCGAGATGAGCGTCGTAGGGCAGGCCCGCGGTCTGCGCAATCAGCGATGCGGTGACCGACCGGTTGCCCGAGCGACAGGCAAAGACTACCTGCCGCCCCTCCGGGTCGGGGATCGCAGTCGGATCGAACTCGGACATGGGGAGATAGAAGGCCTCGGGATAGCGCTCGATCTCGGTCTCGTTCGGTTCGCGAACATCGACCAGCAGGATTTTGCCCTCGGCCAGGCCGCGCGCCACCTCTTCCGGGGCCAGATCGTGCACATTCTCTCGGCCCAGCTGAACGGACATTTCGACTTCCTCCTCGTTCCGGCGCGGCCGGCAGCCGCGCGACACAAGTCGCGCGGCACGGCCCGAGAATCAAGAGACGTATTCATCGTTTCGTGCGGCCGGCTGGCCTCAGATCGTCACTTGGGTGCCCACTTCCACCACCCGACCGGTGGGAATCTGGAAGTAGTCGGTGGCATCGTTGGCGATCCGGGTGAGCATGATGAACAGGTGATCCTGCCAGCGCGGCATGCCGGAATGAACGGCCGGTTTGAGCGCGCGGCGCGAGAGAAAGAACGACGTGGACATGATGTCGAACGTCCAGCCAAGCTTACGCGCGATGGCGAGCGCCCTCGGCACGTTCGGGGTCTCCATGAATCCGAAGCGCAGCGCCACGCGGGTGAACGTCTCCCCCACGCCTTCGATCCGGACCCGTTCCGCCGGGTCGACGCGCGGCGCATCGTCGGTTTCGATGGTGAGGATGACGTTGTGCTCGTGCAGCACCTTGTAATGCTTGAGGCTATGCATGAGCGCGGTGGGGGCGGACTCCGGCGTGCTGGTGAGAAACACCGCCGTGCCGGGCACGCGGACCGGCGGCTTCTTTTCCAGCATGCGCACGAGATCGGGGAGCGGAATTTCCTGCCGCCGCGTCTTTTCGAACAGCAGGCGGCTGCCGCGTCGCCAGGTGTACATCACGATCATCACCAGGCCGCCCAGCGCCAGCGGCACCCAGCCACCCTCGAAGACCTTGAGCAGGTTGGCGCCGAGGAAGCTGAGATCGATGAAGAGGAAAGGCAGCATCAATGCCGCCGCCGCGGGCAGCGGCCAGCGCCACACCTTCCAGATCACGATGAACGCCATGACCCCGGTGACGACCATCGTTCCCGTCACGGCGATGCCGTAGGCGGAGGCAAGCGCACTCGAGGAACGGAACAGGGCCACGAGCAGGAGCACACCGACCAAGAGGACTAAGTTCACGCGCGGCATGTAGATCTGGCCATACTGCGCTTCCGACGTGTGGCGAATTTCAAGGCGCGGCAGCAGGCCGAGCTGGATCGCCTGCTGGCTGATGGAATAGGCGCCGCTGATGACCGCCTGGCTCGCGATCACGGTCGCAGCCGTGGCCAACGCGACCATCGGCAGCAGCGCCCATTGCGGATAGAGCAGGAAGAACGGGTTCTCGAGCGCCTTCGGATCGGCGAGCAGCAGCGCGCCCTGGCCGAGATAGTTCAAGGCGAGCGCCGGAAGCACCAGCGCGACCCACGCCGTCTGGATCGGCTTGCGGCCGAAATGGCCGAGGTCGGCGTAGAGCGCTTCGGCGCCGGTCACGGCGAGGAAAACCGCGCCCAGGGTGATGAGCCCGATCATCCCGTGGCTGGCCAGGAAGCGCACGCCATGGGTCGGGTTGAAGGCCAGGAGCACCTCGGGATCGCCCGCCATCGCGACGATGCCGGCAACGGCGATGGCGACGAACCACACGACGGTGATGGGGCCGAAGAACGCTGCGACCCTCGCGGTACCGGTTGCCTGTACCGCGAACAAGGCCACGAGAATGACGACCGTGCCCGGCACGATGTAAGGATCGAAAGCGGGTGTTGCGACTTTGAGGCCTTCGATCGCCGAGAGCACCGACAGAGCCGGGGTGATCATCGCATCGCCATAGAACAGCGCCGCGCTGATGATGCCGCAGAACACGACCGCGCCGGCGTTCCGGCCGAGCGCGCGCTGCGCCAGCGCCATCAATGCCAGCGTGCCGCCTTCGCCGCGGTTATCCGCGCGCAACAGGATCAGCACGTATTTCAAGGTGACCACGACGATCAGGGCCCACAGGATGAGCGAGAGCACACCCAGCACCGCCTCGCGCGTCATCGGCCCGTCCTTGCCGATGGCAGCGGTCACCGCCTCGCGCAGGGCATAGAGCGGGCTCGTGCCGATGTCGCCGTAGACGACACCGATGCTGCCGAGGGTGAGCGCCCAGAACTGGGAGCGCTTTTCGGGAGCCGGTTTCGCCGGCATCGCGTCGGACCTGGAAAGCGAGGTGGGCATCGTGTGCGCCGGAGGGATGCTGCGACGCAATATAGCGATGCCCGCGCCGATCACAGAGGGCTATTTTGGCGGTCTGATTACACCGTGACCTGGGTGCCGACCTCGACCACCCGGCCGGTCGGGATCTGGAAGAAGTCGGTGGCGTCGCTTGCCGATTTCGCCAGCCCGATGAACAAATGATCCTGCCACCGCGGCATGCCGGAACGAGCCGCCGGTTTGAGCGCGCGGCGCGACAGGAAGAACGAGGTCGACATGATGTCGAACTGCCAGCCGTGCTTGCGGGCGATGGCGAGCGCCTT
>DASSJW010000450.1:0-3875 GCA_035690995.1 Xanthobacteraceae bacterium | reverse complement strand
GTGGTCGCCTCGAAACCGGGAAATCCGGACTCGGCGATGGTCGGCACCTCGGGCAAGGCGGCCGTGCGCTTGAGCGTGGTGATCGCAATCGCCCGGATCGTGCCGCTCTGGAGATGCGGCAGCAGCGGCGACGGCGGATTGTAGGCCATGGGGACATGGCCGCCGATGACCGCCTGCAGCGCCGGGCCCGTGCCCCGGAACGGCACATGCGTCATCTCGAGCTTGGCTTCCATCTTGAGAAGCTCGCCGGCGAGATGGGCCGGCGTGCCGTTCCCGCCGGAGCCGAAGGTGAGCTTCCCGGGATTGGCCCTGACATAGTCGATCAACTCGCCCAGCGATTTCGCCGGCACCGAAGGATGGGTGTAGAGCACGTTGGTCTGGGTTCCGATCACGGTGATCGGCTCGAAATCCTTCTCCGGATCGTAGCCGAGATTCTTGTAGAGGCTCACATTGATGGCGAGCAGGCTGCCGGTCGCGAGCAGCACCGTGTAGCCGTCCGGCGTCGCGCGCGCAACCGCGGCGCCGGCAATCCCGCCTCCGGCGCCGGCGCGATTCTCGATCACCAGCGGCTGCTTGAGGATCTCTTCCATCTTGCGGGTGAGGATGCGCGCCATCACATCGCTCGGTCCGCCCGGCGCGAATCCGATCATCAGCGTGATCGGTTTGGTCGGATAATCGGCGGCGCGCGCTGCCGGAGCGAGGCAGACGAGCACCACGCTCGCCACAAGGGCAATCGCTCTCATGATCGTCTCCTCCGTGCCTGCCTTTGTGCAGATGAGCAGGTTCCATCGGCATCTTCGCGCAAGGCGCACCCGTCGTCAAAGCGGGCGCTGCGGCGGCGAGTTCCATCGGAACGCATCAGCGCGTGTGGCATTACCGTAGGGACCAGGGAGCGACGACATGGATTCGAAGATGTTTCATCAACGGGCACGCGATTGCCTCCGGCTCGCGGACGAATGTCCGGATCTCTACGCACGCGAAGCGTTGATGGAGCTCGCGGCCGAGTTCAAACACATGGCCAACATGGTCGAGGCGGATGCGCAAACGCGTGTTCGTGCGCGCTCCCGGCGCCGACGTTCCGTCGTAGAAGATGCCGCGGCGCATCGGTAGCTGTCGGCGAGGTGAAGGCACCCGCGCTAGTTCTCCGGGGTGAACCCGGATGCCTTCACAATCGGCTCCCAGCGCGCGATGTCCGCTTTCACGAGTTCCGCGAATTCCTCCGGGCTCGTGCCCCCGGCCTCGAATGACAGCTTGACCAATCCGGCTTTGACCTCGGCGGTGGCGAGCGCATCGCGCACCGATCGATTGAGCGCCTGGACGATCGCCGGCGGCGTCCTGGCCGGCACGAACAGGCCCTGCCATTCCGTGATTTCGAGCCCCGGATATCCCGCCTCGGTCAGCGTGGGAACATCGGGAAGAAACGACGAACGCGTGGCCCCCGTCATTGCCAGCGCACGCAGATTTCCGGACTGGATGTGAGGCAGCGCAATGCCGAGAACGCCCACGGTCGACGCGACCTGGCCGCCGAGAAGGTCCTGCAGCGCCGGCGACGCGCCCTTGTAGGGCACATGGGTGAAATCGAAGTTCGCGGCGCGCGCCAGCATCATCCCGGCGAAGTGCAGCATCGATCCCGCGCCCGATGTTCCATATGACGCAAGCTTCGGGTTCGCTTTGCACCACCCGACGAAATCCGCGAGCGTCCTCACCTCGCGCGGCACCAGCGGCCCGACGCTCAGCACGAACGGGAAGGCGCACACCGTGGTGACGGCGGCGAAGTCCTGCACCGGGTCGTAGCCGAGCGGCTTGTAGAGGTGCGGGTACAGCACGATCATGGATGCCGGGCTGAGCAGCATGATGGAACCATCAGGCGCGCCCGCCTTCACGGCTTCCACCGCGATGCGCCCCCCTGCCCCCGGCCGATTGTCGATGATGATGGTCGCCGCGTATCCCTTCATCTGATCGACGAGCAGCCGCGCGGTGACGTCGGACGATCCGCCGGGCGCGAAGCCCACGACCAGGCGCGCAAGCTTGCCGGGCGCCTGGCTCCGCGCCGGCCGCGGCGTTGCGGACCACGCGCCCGCGGCGGCGGAGGCGGCGACGAACCGGCGGCGGGTGAGCATGCTGTCCTCGCGGCGTCGTTGGCCCGCGAGACTAGCTCTTTTCGACGCGCAGGTCCCGTTCACCTCATGCCGAGGCGCCGGGCAGCCGAGTTCACGCCATGGGCGCGAGCTTGCGATACGCGGCGTCTCGAAGCATGAGGGCCACAAAGGTCGCCCATCCTTCGAGACTTTCGCTACGTTCGCTTCTCAGCGATGCGGGCGGAACAACGCCAGCGTCTAGCCGAAAAACGTCGCGTGCAACCCGAAACCGATGGTCGCGCTCAAGACCGCCTGGATGGTGTCGAACTCCAAGCCGCTGACGGCCGTGTCGACAAACGGGAAAATCATGCGGCCGACCGGCAGCATGATGCTGGCGACCAAAGCGACGCACAGGACCTTGGTCAGGATCGGATGACTTGCCATGTATTCCCCTGATTGCGTGACCCGGCGGGCGCAATACCAGCCAATGCCCGTCGCTTCAAGCGGCACAATTACCGCGGCGCCGCCGCCCCGATGGCGACCGGCCGTACCGGCGATCCCGAGGCGCCCTGCGTGCGCAGCGGCAGGATGATGGTGCAGGACAGCCAGACCTTGTCGCTGGCCATCGCGCCGAGGTTGGCGTTCTGGATGTTGTGAATGCCCGCCTGCGAGAGATTGTGGTGATGGATGGCAAACGGCAGGCCGGGCGGGGTTCCCGGCGCCGGCGGTGCCTTGCCTTCCAGGAATCCCTCCGCCACCGGATCGGTGAACGGATTGTCGAGCGCCACCAGCACCACGGCCTTGCTCGCGATGTATTGGGCCGCGTCGTAGGAGAGGCCCGGGCCCTTGGTGTAGTAGAACTTCTCGGTATCGGGATCTTTCCAGTTATCGCCCCAGCCGGTGTAGATGTAGAGCACGTCGCCGGGGACGAGGCCGCGGCTCTCGAGGCCCTGGGCCTTGAGCATGGCCTCGATGTCCTGCGCGCTCACCACTTGCCCGGGCTGCATCGGGCTGCCACGCCCGAGATGCGTCTTGGCGTCGAGCAGCACCGCGCTGGTGATGATGGGCGGCACCTTGTCGATGCCGAGCTTTCGCAGCGGAGAGTCCGGCGTGGGCTTCACGTCGTTCTGGCCGTACCCGCCGTAATAGGCGGCGCGGCCGGAGGGAAACTCGCTCTTGCCGTCCCACGCCTCCGGCAGCACCGCGAAATGCCCCAGGGCGTCCATCTGCGTGCCCTGCTGGCCGGGATCGCCGCTCACCACCTCGTCGGTGTTGAAGGCATGCCGGGTGCCGGGAATGCCCACCGTCGGCTTGGCATTCTCGCGCAACGGCACCGCGAACGGCGACTGCGGCATGGTGTTCGAGCGCGGGAACGACAGCTCGTAGGCCTTCGCCGCGGGATTGGCGAGATAGGTGGCGCAGCGCTGCCAGGTAACGGGGCCGAGCGTATTCGCCATGCCGATCTCGTCGCCCGGCGGCCAGGGCGGACGATTTTGCGCCTGCGCGGGAAGCGCGCAGGCCGCCAGGGCAACGGCGAGTCCGAAGAATCGAAGGACGCGGTCCATGATGTCCTCCTTGCAATGACGAAGCGGGAGCGGCGGCGGTATGCCGCCCTCCCCGATCACAGCGGCAGATTATCGTGCTTGCGTGCCGGCATCTCTAGGCGCTTCTCCCGCAGCATCGCCAGCGCGCGGGCAATGCGCGCGCGGGTGGCGTGCGGCATGATCACGTCGTCGATATAGCCGCGCTCGGCGGCGACGAACGGCGACAGGAAACGGTCCTCGTATTCCTTGGTGC
>DASSJW010000449.1:0-21723 GCA_035690995.1 Xanthobacteraceae bacterium | reverse complement strand
GCTGGGGCTGAAGGAGAACGAAGCGATCGTTCATTCCTGGATCAACAAGGCGCTGGAGAAGGCGCAGCAGAAGGTGGAGGCGCGCAACTTCGACATCCGCAAGAACCTGCTGAAGTTCGACAACGTGATGAACGACCAGCGTAAGGTGATCTTCGACCAACGGGTGGAATGGATGAAGGACGAGGCGGTGAACGAAATCGTGGCCGACATGCGCCACGCCGCCATCGACGACCTCGTCTCCAAGCACGTCCCCGAAAACGCCTATCCCGAACAGTGGGACGTCAAAGGTCTCGACCGCGACGTGCGCGACATTCTCACGCTGGCGCTGCCGCTGCACGCGTGGGCCAAGGAAGGCGGCATCACCGCCGGCGAGGTGCGCGCGCGCATCACCGCGGCGGCGGACCGATGGATGGCGGGCAAGGACGAAAAATTCGGCGCTGCCGGCATTCGGCACATGCAGAGGATGATCGTGCTGCATGCCCTCGACGAACTCTGGCGCGAGCATCTGCTGACGCTCAACGATCTGCGCCGCGCGATCGGCTGGCGCGGATATGCGCGCCGCCAGCCGCTCACGGAGTATCGGACCGAGGCCTTTCATCTATTCGAGAGCATGCTGCGACGCCTTGCCACGGCGGTGACGGCGCTTTCCATGCGGGTGGGAATCCTCCCCCGTTAGCGATACCGCCGGCCTATTGTCCGCCGGGGCGATCGGGCCTATTTGGTAGGCATGCCGGCCAGCCGAGGCTTGACCGGGATAGGAAATATCGATGCCCGAAACCGTTTCGGCCGCAGCGCCCCTGTTTTCGCGTCCGCTGGTGTTCCTCGCGGCGGCGGCCGGGATCATGCTGGCCGGCACCATCGCGCTCTGGGCCCATTACGGCACGACGGTGTTCTACGAGATGATCGTTGCAGGGATCGCTGCCTGCCTGTGAAGCTCGCGGGGGCGGGGCAGAGGGAACCACAATGACCGCGCGCCACATCCGCGTTCTCCTGATGACCGCGGCGTTCGCCGCCGGCCTCGTGCTTTGCTTCGGGATCGTCCTGATCGTGACCGGGCGCCTGTCGACCCCGGTGGCGCAGCAGGTCGCCGCCATCGGCGGCCCGTTCAAGCTGACCGATCAAAACGGCAAGGTGGTCACCGATCAGGATTTGAAGGGTCGCCCATTTCTGGTGTTTTTCGGCTTCACCAATTGTCCCGATGTCTGTCCGACCGCGCTGTTCGAGATGTCGGAGATTTTGCGCGCGCTCGGGCCGGATGCGGATCGCATCGGTGCGCTGTTCATCACCGTCGATCCCGAGCGCGATACGCCGGCCGTCATCAAGGACTATCTCTCGAGCTTCGATCCGCATCTCGTGGGCCTCACCGGCGATCCCGCCACCATCGCGGCGGTCGCAAAGGCCTACCGCGTCTACTTCAAGAAGGTTCCGCTCGATCAGGGCGGCTACACCATGGATCACACGGCCATCGTCTATCTGATGGACAAGAGCGGCCGCTTCGTTTCGCCCTTCAGCCTCAAGCGCACCACCGACGCCGCGGCCGCCGATCTCCGCCGTTACCTGTGAGCCAGACAGCCGCGCCATGAATCCGCGAGACCGGAGTGCCAACGGCAAACATTCCGGCCCGCCGCCATCTCGCATTTCGGCGCTGTTCGCGCTCGCCGTGCGTCATCACCAAGCCGGGCAGCTGTTTGACGCCGAGAATGTCTACCGGCAGGTGTTGGCGATCGAGAGCGGGCATTTCGCCAGCCTGCATCACCTCGGCATCATCGCCCTGCAAAAAGGGCAGCCGCAGGCGGCAATCGATGTAATCGGCCGGGCGCTCGCGGCCAACAATCGCGTCCCGGACTGCCATTACAACATGGCTTTCGCCTTGCAGACGCTCGGGCGATTGAGCGAGGCGGTCGGGTACTATCGGCAGGCGATAAAGCTCAAGCCCGACTATGTCGAGGCGCATACCAATCTCGGCAACGCGCTGAGGGAGCTTGGCAGCCACCACGACGCGGCGGCATGCTACGAGCGTGTCATTGCGCTCAAGCCGAGCGCCGAGGCGCATTACAATCTTGCCAATGCGCTGTCCCATCTCGGCCAATTGAGCGAAGCGATCACCGCTTATCAGCGGGCGCTTGCGCTCAAGCCGGGTCTCGTCGGCGCCCACAACAATCTCGCCAACGCGCTGGTGGCGCACGGCCGGTCAGACGAGGCCCTGATCCATTTTCAGCGCGCGCTCGAACTCGAGCCGAGCCTGGTCGAGGCTCATGTCAATCTGGGCGCCATCCTGCTGCAGCAGGGAAAGACGGAGGCCGCCGCGGCGCAGTTGGAACGCGCGCTGAGCATCGATGCGAATTCGGCGGATGCTCAGGCCAATCTCGGCAATGTGCGGCTGGCGCAAGGCCGCCTCGACGCGGCCGAGCAACACTATCAGCGTGCGCTCGCGCTCAAGCCGGACGTTGCCGAGGTGAACAACAATCTCGGTCTCGTGCTGGCGGCACGCGGCGATTTCGAGGAGGCGGCTCGGCGCTTTCAGCTGGCGTTGGCCCGCAAGCCGGATTTCATCGACGCCTACAACAATCTGGCGCGCGTGTTCCTGTCGGTGGGACAGGCAGGTAACGCTCTCGACGCGCTGCGACGCGCGCTGGCGGTCGGGGAGACGGCGCCAAGCAAGGCGCTCTTCGTTCAGTGCGCGCGCGTTCTTCCCGCCTCGGCGGATATCGCGGATCTGCGGCCCTTGTTGATACGGGCGCTGGCGGAGTCCTGGGGCCGCGCCAATGATCTGGCCCCGGTCGGCGCCCGCATCGTCAAGCGCGACCGCACGATCATGGCCCTGGTGACGCGTGTGATGGACGCCTGGCCTTCGCGTCTGCCCGCCGATGAGCTGTTGGAGCCTGCCGCCCTCGCCGCAATTTCAGGCGACCGCCTGCTGCGGTGCCTCATGCAATCGGCCGCCATCGCGGACGTCGAACTCGAGCGGCTGCTGACCGCCATTCGGTCGGCGCTGCTCGCGATCGCGTCCGCTTCCGAAGATGGGCCGGCGATGGACGCGGCACTCGCCGACCCGCAGACCTTGGACTTCTGCTGCGCGCTGGCGCGGCAATGTTTTCTCAATGAGCAGGTCTTCGCCTGTGCAGACGACGAAGCGGATGAAGCGCGACGGCTGCGCGACGGTGTGGTCGCCGCGCTGGCCTCGGGCGCCGCCATTGCGGAAGCACGGCTGGCCATGGTCGCGGCATACGTTCCGCTTCATTCGCTGCCCGGCGCTGGCTCGCTCCTGGAGAGGTCATGGTCCGATGCGATCACGGAGGTCCTCACTCAGCAGGTGCGAGAGCCTGCCGAAGAGCAGATCTTGCGCGGTGCGGTACCGGCGCTGACCGAGGTAGACGACGACGTATCACGCAAGGTTCGGCAACAATACGAAGAGAATCCGTATCCGCGCTGGGCGCAGGCGGACCCGCCGGGACAGCCGCTGCCCTTCGATCAATATCTGCGGCGAAGATTACCCGCGGCCGTCTTTCAGAACCTGGGCAAACCGCAGATCGACGTTCTGATCGCCGGGTGTGGCACCGGTCAACACGCGATCGAGACCGCGCAACGCTTCGTCGGTGCAAACGTGCTCGCCGTCGATCTGAGCCTTGCCAGTCTGGCCTACGCCAAGCGCAAGACGGTCGAGCTTGGTTGTTCCAATGTGGAGTACGGTCAGGCCGATATCCTCAAGCTCGGCTCGCTCGGGCGCAGCTTCGACCTCATCGAATCGTCGGGGGTGCTGCATCATCTCGCCGATCCTCTCGCGGGATGGCGCGTGCTGCTCTCGCTGCTGCGGCCGGGAGGCCTCATGATGATCGGCCTCTACAGTGGGATCGCGCGCGCGGAGATCGTAAAGGCCCGCGCCTTCATTGCCGAACAAGGCTACGGATCAACGGCCGGGGATATCCGGAAGTGCCGGCAGGCGCTCATCGCCGGCGGCATGGAATTCAGCAATGTGGCCGCTTCGGGAGACTTCTTCAGCACGAGCGGCTGCCGCGACCTTCTATTTCATGTGCAGGAGCACCGTTTCAGCATTCCCGAGATCGCAAGCTTCCTCGCCGAACATGGTCTCGGCTTCGTCGGCTTCGATCTCGATCACTTTGCGCTGCAGCGATACATCACGAAATTCCCGCATGACAAAACCATGAGCGACCTGGCGTCGTGGGAGGTGTTCGAGCGCGCCTATCCGAGCACCTTTTCCGGCATGTACCAATTCTGGGTGCAGAAGAGGTCATGATCCGCGATCGGCATCCATCCGGCAGGACTGGCGGACCTGCGGCGACCCCGCCTGGACCGGACGACGCCACTGATCTGCCGTAACTCGTATTTAACCGGCTTCCCCTGTTGCAGCCGCAAAGCGTGGTACAAAATGGCGGTGTTCGCTCATTCCCTCGGAAGCAGGCCGCCCCCCGTTCGGCGCGCCTTCGGCCTCGCCCTCTGCCTTCTGATCATCTGGCCTTTCCTGGGCGCCGGGCAGGTGCGGGGGCAGGCGGCGGTCGGCGATCCGGGTGTACGCGTCCCCGGCTTCTGGGATCCGCGCCGTCGTCCGGAAAAGCCCGATTTGTCTCGCATCAGCGTGATCCGCTTCCTCACGGAGGTCGACTACCCGCCTTTCAACTATGCGGGGCCCGACGGCAATCCGCAGGGCTTCAATATCGATCTCGCGCGCATGCTGTGCGAGGAGCTCAAGCTGCCCTGCACCATCCAGATGCGTCGGTTCGAGACCTTGATCCCGGCGCTCAATGCCAACCAGGGCGACGCCGCGATCGCCTCGATCGCCGCGACGCCGGAATTGCGCGCCAAGGTCGACTTCACCGATCCCTATTACCGTACGCCGGCGCGCTTCGTGGCGAGACGCGATTCCCCGATCGAGGACCCGTTGCCCGAGCGGCTCGAGGGCAAGAAGGTGGCGGTCGTCGCCGGTACCGCGCACGAGGCCTATCTTAAGGCTCTGTTTACCGAGGTCCAAGTGCGTCCTTATCCGAACGCCGATGCGTCGCGAGCGGCGTTGCGCAAAGGCGAGGTCGATCTCCTGTTCGGTGATGCGATCTCGCTGGCGTTCTGGCTCAACGGCACCGATTCCGAGAATTGCTGTGCATTTCGCGGCGGGCCTTACACCGACAACCGCTATTTCGGCGAGGGCATCGGCATCGCGGTCCGCAAGGGAAATGACACGATCCGGCTGGCGCTGAATTGGGCGCTGTTCCGGGTCTGGGAGCAGGGCCGGTTTACCGATCTGTGGCTGCGCTATTTCCCGATCAGCCCGTTTTGAGCTGACCGCAAGGCCGGATGCCTCACCGCAGGTCGAATGGCGGGAACGGCGCGATCTCTGCCGGCGGGAGCGAAAAAGAACCGCATTGCGTTCAATTTTAGCGAACTGTGCAACCATATCGAAGCGGGTCGATGATTAACTTCTACCCATAAGGGGCGGGTGGAGTTCCGGATCATGAAGGTGCTGCTGGCGCGATTTGCGCGGGATGAAAGCGGTTCGGCAGCCGTGGAATACGGGCTGATCGCAGCGGCCATGTCGGCCGCCATCATCACCATGATCCTCGGTCTCGGTTCCAAAGTGACGATCTTCGCTTCCGCGCCGATCGGCCCCAAGTGAGCGGAACCGTCGCCCGGGTTTCACTCGTGCCGGCGACAACGGCCGAATCGACCGAAACGGACGCATAGCCGCGCACGGAGGGGCGCGGGCCCGCCAGCGTTTTGATTGACGGCAGGGGATGCGGTTTTTAGTGTCCGCGGCCGGAGAGATCGATGTCGATGGTTGCGGCCCAAATTCCAGCCCTGCGCGAGATCGCGGAAAAGTCGAACGCCTGGCCGTTCGAGGAAGCGCGCAAAATCGTCGCGCGGCTGCGAAGGCATCCCAAGGACGAGGTGATCTTCGAGACCGGCTACGGACCGTCCGGCCTTCCGCATATCGGCACATTCGGCGAGGTCGCACGCACCACGATGGTGCGGCACGCCTTTCGCGTGCTCACCGACGACAAGATCAAGACCCGGTTGATCGCCTTCTCCGACGACATGGATGGACTGCGCAAGGTCCCGGACAATGTGCCCAACCGGGACATGATGGCGCAGCATCTCGGCAAGCCGCTATCGCGCGTTCCGGATCCGTTTTCGAATGAATATCCATCATTCGGCGCCGCCAACAACGCGCGCTTGCGCGCGTTCCTCGACCGGTTCGGCTTCGACTACGAATTTTTGTCCTCGACCGATTGCTACATGTCGGGTCGGTTCGATGCGGCGCTGTTAACGGTGCTCGAACGCTTCGATACGATCATGGGCATCATGCTGCCGTCATTGCGCGAGGAGCGTGCGCAGACCTATTCACCGTTTCTGCCGATCTCGCCGCGCACGGGCATCGTGCTGCAGGTACCGATCATTGCGCACGATGCCAAGGCCGGCACCATCACCTATGAGGACCCTGATACCAAGGAGCCGGTGACGACCTTGGTCACCGGGGGACGTACCAAGCTGCAATGGAAGCCCGACTGGGCGATGCGCTGGCTCGCGCTCGGCGTCGACTATGAAATGGCGGGAAAAGATCTGATCGATTCGGTTAAGCTTTCCGGCGAGATTTGCCGGGCGCTCGGCGCCGTTCCGCCGGAAGGCTTCAACTACGAGCTCTTCCTGGATGAGAAGGGCCAGAAGATTTCAAAGTCCAAGGGCAACGGGCTGACGATCGAGGAATGGTTGCGCTATGCGTCGCCGGAGTCGCTCGCATTGTTCATGTATCGCGAGCCGAAGTCGGCGAAGCGCCTCTATTTTGATGTCATCCCGCGCCATGTCGACGAATATCAGCAGTTTCTGGAGGCCTACCAGCGCCAGGACGTCAAGCAGCAGCTTTCCAACCCGGTCTGGCACATCCATTCGGGCCGGCCGCCCAAGCCCGACATGCCGATCTCGTTCTCGATGCTGCTC
Organism: Xanthobacteraceae bacterium; assembly: GCA_035690995.1. GTDB lineage: Bacteria > Pseudomonadota > Alphaproteobacteria > Rhizobiales > Xanthobacteraceae > VAZQ01. The sequence goes on along the minus strand of DASSJW010000449.1, from coordinate 14,778 downwards.
ACGCTGGTCTCGTCGTCGAACGCGGAAAACGCTGACACGCTATGGGGATTCATCGGCCGCTATCGTCCGGGTGTGACGCCGCAGACGCATCCGAAGCTCGATACGCTGGTCGGTTATGCCATCCACTATTTTCGCGACTTCGTACTGCCCCAGAAGCGGTTCCGCGAGCCGGATGCGGGCGAGCGTGCGGCGCTCCTCGACCTGCGCGATGCGCTCTCGCAACTCCCTGCCGATGCGACCGCCGAGCAAATCCAGCAGGTGGTCTACGAAATCGGCAGACGCGAGCCCTTTCTCGACAAGATCAAGACCAGGGACGGGAAGCCCGGGGTGGCGCTCGAGTGGTTCAACATGCTCTATCAGGTGCTCCTAGGCCAGGAGAAGGGACCCCGCTTCGGCTCGTTCGTAGCGGTGTACGGCCTCAACAACACCATCGAGATGATCGACGGGGCGCTGGCGAGATCGGCATAACCATCTCGTTATCTTTGGCGCGCGCACAGGCGCAAAGCGCGCGATCCGGCAAGTCGTTCCTATCGTCAAGACGGCTGCCCCCATTCGGCACTCAGGAGTCCGCTTGCGCCGGGTGGTGCAGTGAGGGACATTGCCGCCTTGTCGTAAGCTCATCCCGAAATGACCCTCTCCGCCCTGGCTCTGATCGGAGCCACCATCGTCTTTTCCTCGTTTCTCTCCGGCGTCTTCGGCATGGCCGGCGGGATGGTATTGCTCGGCGTTCTGCTCAACTATTTCGACGTCGCCACCGGGATGATCTTTTTCTCCATCATCCAGCTCTTCGCCAACGGTTGGCGCGTCGTGCAATGGCGGCGCTACGTGCTTTGGCCGATTTTCGGCTGGTATCTGCTCGGCGCCGTGATCGCGTTCGGATGCATGTGGATGATCGCCTTCGTTCCGGACAAGGCGATGGTGTACATGTCCCTCGGTCTCATGCCCTTCGTGGTGGAGGTTTTGCCCGCCGAGATGCGGCCGAACATCGAATGGCGCGGCGTACCGTTCTTCACCGGCGTGGTGACCACCATCATCCAGATTCTGGCCGGCGTCGGCGGGCTCTTTCTCGATATCTTTTTCCAGAAGAGCATGCTCGATCGCAAGACCACCAACGCCACCAAAGCGGTCACGCAATCCTTCAGCCACATCGTTCGCGCGCTCTATTTCGGCTCGCTTTCCGGCGTGGGCGATCTGCCCGTCTGGGCTACGGGTCCGGCCATTGTCCTCGCGATCGCGGGCACCTCACTGGCGCCGCTTGTCATCGAGCGCATGACCGACCACGGCTTTCGGCAGTGGACCCGCGCCATCATTTTCGCCATCAGCGTCGTCTATCTCGCCCGCGGCGGATGGCTGCTCTGGCACGGTTGATGCGCCGCGCGTGTCCGGCTCACTGACTCGCCCAGACGACGCGCGCTATCCATGACACCTCGCGCACCGGCAGCGTACGTTCGGCCTGCCCGGGATCGATCGAGCGCAGTTCGATGTTTCTGGCGGTGCGCCGCTTGATTTCGCTGACCGTCACCTCCGCGTTGGTGGTCTTAATCACCACGCGGTCGCCGCGGCGGATGGAGGCGGCAGGCGAAACGATGATCAGGGTGCCGTCATTGTAGACAGGCGCCATCGAATCCCCGGAAATCTCCAGGGCATAAGCATGCTCGTCGTCGAGGCCGGAAAACCGGATTTCCTCCCACGCCTGCCCGACGGGAAAGCCGGCGGCATCGAAATAGCCGTCTTTGCCAGCCTGCGCCAAACCAATCAGGGGCACGGTCTTTTTGGCAGTGGAGCGTCCGGTCTCCTCGATCAACTGGACGAACGTGTCGATTGGGGTCCCGGTGGCGCTCAATGCTTTGGCCACCGATTCAGTCGAAGGCCAGCGTGCGCGCCCGTCGGAGGTGATGCGTTTAGACTTGTTGAAGGTGGTCGGATCGAGCCCGGACTTCTTGGCGAGGCCCGACGGCGATAACCCGGCGACGGCGGCGAGGCGATCGAGGGCGGTCCAGATCTGAGCGTGAGTGAGCATGACCGTATCAAGAAGACCGAGTTCTAACTACGGAATTCTATCCAACTATAGGAATTATAGCCTTGGCGGTCCAGCCAAGATTGGGGAGCCGGAGCTATGGGCAATCTAAAGTTGTCGTGCGGGGCTTGGTACGCGTAATGGCCGCGGCAAGTAAATGCTGCCGCGCTTGAGCTTGGGCGCTTAGTCAGGGTTTACTGCAGATCGCATTGGGGGCCGTGACGATCAGAGACGGCGAAACTCACGGCCGAATTCGGGGCACCGGTGCCGACCATCATCTACAAGATCTGCGAAAACCCGCTTTGGCGCGAAGCTGAACGAGCGGGTGTTTTCCACGGCGCACCGGTCGATGCCCGGGACGGGTTCATTCACTTCTCGACGGCGGCCCAGGCGCGCGAGACCGCCGCTAAGCATTTCCCTGGAGCATCGGAGTTGACGCTCGTCGCGGTTGACGCCGATGCGCTCGGCAGTGCGCTGAAATGGGAGATTTCGCGCGGCGGCGATTTGTTCCCGCACCTCTACGGCACATTGCCACTCACAGCAGTAGTGTGGGTCAAGCCGCTGCCGCTCGGCAGCGATCGACGTCATGTTTTTCCGGAGCTTGCGCCGTGATCGGCCTGCTGGAGTCGCTCGCGCGGCCGTTGCTGCGCATGCTAGACCCCGAAGACGCGCACCGCCTCGCCATCCAGGCGCTGAAATTTCCGCCATTCGTCAAGCTCACCGCCGATGATCCACGGCTCGCGGTGCGCGCCTTCGGGCTCAATTTTCCGAATCCGATCGGCATGGCGGCGGGCTTCGATAAGCACGCCGAGGTGCCTGACGCGCTTCTCAAGCTCGGTTTCGGCTTCGTCGAGGTCGGCACGGTCACTCCCCTGCCGCAGTCCGGAAATCCGCGCCCGCGGCTCTTTCGGCTCGACCGCGACCAGGGAGTGATCAACCGGCTGGGTTTCAACAGCGAGGGCGCCGAAGCGGTGCTGCGCCGCCTCGCCAGCCGTGCCAGCGAAGGTGGCGTCGTCGGAATCAATATCGGCGCGAACAAGGAGAGTCCGGACCGCATCGCGGACTATGTGCGCCTGATCGAAACCTTTGCACCCGTCGTCAGCTATTTCTCCGTCAATATTTCCTCGCCCAATACGCCGGGTTTGCGCGAGTTGCAGCAGGGGAAAATGCTCGACAATCTCCTGGAGCGCGTAATGGATGCGCGGGCTCGAATGAGCAGGCAGGCCGGAACGACCCCGGTGCTGATCAAGATCGCGCCGGATCTTACCCTGAGCGAGCTCGACGACATTGTAGGAGCCGCGCGTCGGCATCGCGTCGACGGCATGATCATCGGCAATACAACCGTAACGCGCCCGTCGAGCCTGCGGGACGTGTCGATCGCAAGGGAGGCGGGTGGGTTGTCGGGACGTCCGCTCTTTTCCCTCGCAACGCGGATGCTGGCCGAGGGCTACGTACGCGTCGAGGGTGCTTTCCCCCTGATCGGGGTCGGGGGCATCGACTCGGGGGAGGCAGCGGTCGCGAAGATCAGGGCTGGCGCATGTCTGATCCAGCTCTACAGCGCGCTCGTATTTCATGGACTGCGGATCGTCGCGACAATCAAATCCGAACTGTCGAACACGCTGCGTCGCGAGGGCCAATCAACGATCAACGAGCTTGTCGGCGCCGATGCCGCCGCCATAACGGCGGAGCCCTGGCCGCCGTAAGGGGATCGGTCCAAGAGACAAGCGGGCCCCAATTTGTGGGGGTCCACTGCACTTCGCCGAGTTCCTCCCGGGACGCAAACCGCTTGACGTGCTCCACGACGACGCGTTGCAGCCGCTCCAATGCCTCCGCGTCGGGGGCTTCGGCCCGCAGGGTTAGTACGTCGGGGGTCGCCTCCAAATTGCATATGCGCCCGTCGCTAAAGGGTATGTGGCCCTTCTCCGAGGTGAACTCCACTGCGAATTTATGGCTCCAATGTTTGCAGACCTGTTGCAGGTAACGGCTGGCCGAGGCGGTGGGTAGGCGCGCTTGCGATGACGGCATCAACTTTCCTCGCGATCGGTGCATCTCAACGCAGGCATATTTAGGCTGATTGCCCCCTCTTCGCCAGCCGCGCTGGCGTCCGGCAGTTTGGAATTACTCTGGGAATCGGTCTCCGGCGATCATCGCGCCTTGGCGATCCGCACGAGCCGCATGATCAGCCAGATCGGCACTACCAGCGCGGCACCCAGGAGGAGATAGCGCCAAAGCCAACGCACCGCGTCAAAGCCCATGTCCCAGATGCGAAGCAGCAGGCTCCTGAGGCTGTCGATGACATTCCAAGGGTCCAGCCCGAGCACTTCCAGGATCACCCCGATCAGGATCGATAGCAGGACGAGCCGGAAGATCACCGACAGCGGCGGTCCGCCAAAGAAACGGGTCACGTAGCTATCGGTCGTTGGCGGTTCCGGCGACAGGCTCATGGTCCGACCCTTTATCACATTGCGGGACCGGCGGCGGCGGTGCCGCGTCCGATTTCGATCTGCTCCAGCATCTGCTCGAGCGTCTCCAGGCGATCGGCCTCGCCGGGCGGCTTGTCCCAGCGCAACCGATTGATGCGCGGGAAGCGCATGGCGAGGCCCGATTTGTGCCGTGTGGAACGCTGCAGTCCCTCGAACGCAACTTCAAATACGAGCCCGCGCTCGGCCGCATGCACCACCTCACGTACTGGGCCGAAGCGTTCCACGGTATTGCGGCGGACGAAGCGATCTATCTGGATGAGCTCTTCGTCGGTGAAGCCGAAATATGCCTTGCCCACCGGCACCAGCACGTCGCCGTCCTCACCCTGGGTCCAGACCCCGAAGGTATAGTCGGAGTAATAGGAGGAGCGCTTGCCGTGGCCGCGCTGCGCGTACATCAGCACTGCATCGACGATGAATGGATCGCGTTTCCACTTCCACCACGGACCCTTGGGACGACCCGGCAGATAGGGCGCATCGCGGCGCTTGAGCATGATGCCTTCGACCGCCTCGGCATCCGTACCTGCGCCGGCACCGGCCGGGTTCTTGCGAGCGGCGGCCAGCTCGTCCCAGCTCGTGAACGGCACCAGCGGCGAGAGATCGACCCGCGGCTCATGCAAGCGCGCGATGAAAGTTTCCAGCCGCGCCCGGCGCTCCGCGAAGGGGCGCTCGCGCAAGTCTTCCTCGCCGTCCACCAGTAGATCATAGGCACGCAGATGGGCGGGAAATTCAGCCATCAGCCTGGCATTGACGCTCTTGCGATTGAGCCGTTGCTGCAGCACGTTGAAGCTTTGCACCCGACCTTCGCGCACGATGAGCAGTTCGCCATCGAGTGCCGCCGGCAATCGCAAGGCGTCAATCAGGTCGGGGAAGCTTCCCGAAATGTCCTCGCCGGTGCGGGAATAAAGCCGCGATGTCTTGCCGCCATGCTCGTCGAGCCCTGTCACCGCCTGGATGCGAATGCCGTCCCATTTCCACTCGCCCACGAATTCCTCGGGATCGAGTGCGCTGAGTTCGCCGTGGGCGATGGCATGGGCGAGCATCGCCGGCCGGAACGGCGCCGGATCGCGGTTCGCCGGCTTCGCGCCACGACCTTCCAGCCAGGCGAACAATTCGACATATGGCGGGCGCAAGCCGGGCCACATCAGCTCGATCTCGTGCGCGTCCTTGTCGCCCGTCGCAGCGACGGCGGTCTTCGCCAGCCGTGCGGAAACACCGATCCGTAGCCCCCCGGTCACCAGCTTCAGCAATGCCCAGCGGCCGGTCTCGTCCAGTTGATCGAGCCAGCGGCTGAGCTGCGCGGGCAGGTCGGATTTGCCGAGCGAGGACAGGGCGGTGACAACCGTGGACAGTTTCAAGTCGTGTCCGCCTTGCCGCGCCGAGGGAGCCGCCTGATCGCGGGCCGGCCACATCAGCGCGACGGTCTCGGAGAGGTCACCAACATAGTCGTGCGACAATTCGAACAGCACGGGGTCCATCCGCTCGGCGATCAGCGACCGGATCATTCCCGGTTTTGCATGCTGAAACGTAAGCGTGCCGGTCAACGCCGCGAGCGCCCAGCCGCGCTCGGGGTCGGGGGCGCGACGGAAATAGTCCGTCATCAGCCGCAGCTTGTTGTTGCGGCCGGGCTCGTAGGCCAGGCGATCGAGCAATTCTGCGAATTGGTTCATGGCGCCACGCCGGGGCCGGCGGTCTCGGTCACGCCGTCGGTCTCGTCTTCGTCGCCATAGCCGACGATATCAAGGGGGCGCCCCTGTAGGCCCTGGGTCAGGCTCCAATGCACGAGCGCGTCTTCCTGCCCGTGCGTGACCCAAATTTCAGATGCGCCAGTCGCAGCGATCGTCGCCGTGAGGCCGTCCCAGTCGGCGTGATCCGAAATCACCAGCGGCAATTCGACCAGATGCTGGCGGGCGCGCGCACGCACGCGCATCCAGCCCGAGGCAAAGCAGGTGACCGGATCCGGGAAGCGTCGCGACCACACGTCCTTCAACGTCGACGGGGGGCAGAGCGTGATCGTGCCGGCGAGTTCCGCCTTTTTCGCCTCGCGTACCAATTCGGTGCGCCCGAGGTCGATGCCGCGGCTTTGGTAATAGGCGGTGATCTTCTCCATCGCGCCGTGAAGATAGATCGGGTTGTCGTATCCGGTCTTGCGGATCAGCGCGATCACACGCTGGGCCTTGCCGAGTGAATAAGCGCCGACAAGATGCGCTCGCTCGGGGAACAGCGTGACCGAGCGCAGGAGCTTTGCGATCTCGACATCGGCGTTGCCGTGGCGAAAAACCGGCAGGCCGAAGGTGGCCTCGGTAATGAACACGTCGCATTGAACGAGCTCAAAGGGGGCGCACGTCGGATCATTGACGTTCTTGTAATCGCCGGAGGCCACGACGCGCAGCCCGTCAAGCTCGACCGCGATCTGCGCGGAACCGAGCACGTGGCCGGCCGGATGGCAGGCCACTCTGGCACCGCCGAGCGTGACCGTCTCGCCGTAGCCGATCTCCTGGGTCGAGCCGGCGAAGTTGTCGCCGTAGCGAAGCCGCATCAGGTCGAGGGTTTCCCGCGTGGCCAGCACGGCGCCGTGGCCGGCCCGCGCATGGTCGGAATGACCGTGGGTAATCACGGCCTTGTCCACCGGTCGGGTGGGGTCGATATGGAAGCCGCCGCTCTTACAGCACACGCCCGCTGGCGTCGGGAGCAGAATGTCTTCGGGACGCATCCCAATGAGATATGGTGTAAATGGCCCAATGATAGGTGGACCACTCTTCGTCTCTTCCGGCGATGCCAGCGCCGACCAGCGCTTCGGGTCGGCGCTCCAACGCGCCGCGCGCGGGGACCTTGTTGGCGCTGCCGAAATCCTGGCACAGACGGTGCGACTTGCGCCTGCCTTCACCACCGCCTGGTTCGCTCTCGGTGCCATCCGCGACAGTCTGGGCGACCGCGCGGGAGCCGTGGCCGCGTGGCAGGCGGCGCGCGACACCGACCCCGATGACTACCACGGCGCACGATTGCAGCTGGCGCGGCTCGGAGCGGGCGAAAAGAGGCCGGCGATGACGGCCGCTTATGTCCGCCGCCTGTTCGACCAGCAGGCGGCGAGGTTTGATGAAACGCTGCTGCAGCGACTGGGCTATCGCGGACCCGCAGTCCTGCTGGACGCCGTCCGGGAGGTGGCCAGCGAGGAGTTGCATATCGGTTCCATGCTCGATCTTGGCTGCGGCACCGGGCTATGCGGGGCGGTGTTTCGGCCGCAGGTGGACCGGCTCGTGGGCGTAGACATATCGCCGGGCATGGTCGCAAAGGCGCGCGCCAAGGGACTTTATGACCGTTTGAGCGTGCTCGACCTACAGGCCTTCCTCCATGCCGAGGCGCAATCTCACGCGCGATACCATCTCGTCGTGGCGGCCGACGTTTTCGTCTATGTCAGCGAGCTCATCTCGATCGCGGCGGCTGCTTCCCGCGTTCTCGCGCCGGATGGGCTCTTTGCCTTCACCGTCGAGACCCACTCCGGCGACGGTGTCGTGCTGCAACAGACCCTCCGCTACGCTCACGGCCCCGCGCACGTCCGCCAGGCGATCGCGGATGCGGGCCTCAACCTTATGTGTCTGAAGCATATCGTCACGCGCGAGGAGAAGGGCGTCCCAGTTCCCAGTCTGGTCGTGGTGGCTTCGAGTTCCGCCCCTGGACCGTCAGCTGTAATGGACAAGTCCGATCCTTGAGTCTGGAGGAAGCCATGAGGCCCATCTTGCTGGGCGCCGCTGCCGCTCTTGCACTGGTGCTGCACACGCCTGCTGTCGCACAGGACAAACCGGAAGCGACCAGGGTGCGGCTGGCGGTCGGTGGCAAATCGGCGATCTTCTACCTCCCGCTCTCGGTCACCGAGCGGCTCGGGTATTTCAGGGACGCAGGTCTCGAGGTCGAAATCGCTGATGTGCAAAGCGGCGCCCGTGCCCTCCAGTCGTTGATTGGCGGCAGCGCCGACATGAGTGTCGGAACGTTTGATCATACCATCCAGATGCAGGCCAAAGGCCAATCGATCGTGGCCGTAACGCAATACGGGCGCTATCCGGGCTTCGTGCTTGGCACCATCGCGTCAAAATCCATCGCCTATGGCGGCCCGCACAGCCTGAAGGGATTGAAGATCGGCGTCACGTCGCCAGGCTCCAGCACCCATTTCATGGCGGCCTATATGTTGGTGCGCAGCGGGCTCAAACCCGATGATGCTTCGTTCGTCGGCACCGGCGTCACGTCGACCGCGGTCGCAGCCGCGAGGCGGGCGGAGATCGACGCCATCGTGAGTTCCGATCCCATGGTGAGCCTCATGCAAGGCGAGGGGTTGGTCAGCGTGGTGGCGGATACGCGCACGCCCGAGGGCACACAAGCCGTCTACGGCGGACCCTATCCCGGCGGCGTAGTCTATACGACACCGGCTTTCATTGAGAAAAATCCCCGCACCGTGCAAGCGATCGTGACCGCTTTTGTGCGTGCGCTGAAATGGATGTCCAGCCATCAGGCCGACGCCATCGCCAACGCGATGCCGGAGGAGTATGGGCTGGGTCACCGAGAGGTGTATCTGCGCGCCCTGACGGCCAGCCGGGCGATGTACTCGCCCGATGGCCGTTTTGTTCCAGGCGCGGCCGAGACTGCTTACCAGGTCCTCAAGGTGTTCGACCCTTCGGTTGCGCGGGCAACGGTCGATTTGTCGAAAACCTACACCGGCGCCTTCGTGGAGAAGGCACTGGCGACCCGCTAGCTTGCAACCATTCAGCGTGCGGACCGTTCGTCTGCCATGAACGTCCAGACAACGCCCGATGCAACTTCATTTCTCCCCGAGCCATTCCTGCATTGGTTCGCCAGCCGCGGCTGGGCGCCGCGCGAGCATCAGCTCGAGCTCTTGGCGAGAGCGCGCGCCGGCCGTCCGGTCCTGCTGATTGCGCCGACCGGCGCAGGCAAGACGCTCGCGGGCTTCCTGCCGAGCCTGGTGGAATTGAGCGCGGCGCCGCATGCGCTTTCGCGACGAGATGAAGAAGCTCGCGGTGGCCTGCGGATCGGAGTGGCGCGCGCCGAGCGACCGGACCCGACGGAGTGGACAGCCCGGCCGGTCTCCACCGGCCGCGGCATTCGTCGAGAAGGGGGGCTACACACCCTCTACATTTCTCCGCTCAAGGCGCTGGCAGTGGACATCGCCCGGAACCTGGAGCGCCCGGTCGCCGAAATGGGACTGCCGATCCGGATTGAGACACGCACCGGCGACACGCCGTCCTCGAAGCGCCAGCGCCAGCGCCGTGACCCGCCGCAAATCCTGCTCACGACACCCGAGCAGCTCGCGCTGGTCCTGGCCTCGCCCGATGCGCCCTATCTGTTCGGATCGCTTAAACGGATCGTGCTCGACGAACTGCATGCGCTGGTTACATCGAAGCGCGGCGATCTCCTCTCCCTTGGGCTGGCGCGATTGTTCATGCTTGCCCCCGATCTCACCAGCGTCGGACTTTCTGCGACCGTCGCCGAGCCGGACGATCTGCGCCGCTTTCTCGTTCCGCAGCCCGAATCTGGCGTGGCCTTAGCCGATCTTGTGGTGGCGCAAGGAGGAGCGGCACCACAGGTCAGCATGCTCGATACGGATGAGCATCTGCCCTGGGCCGGTCATTCCGCGCAGCATGCGATGAACGAGGTCTACCAATTGATCAAACGGCACAACACTGCGCTAATTTTCGTCAATACGCGCAGCCAAGCCGAAAGGGTCTTCCAGGAACTGTGGCGCATCAACGACGATGGGCTCGCGATCGCGCTGCATCACGGCTCCCTCGATGTGACGCAGCGTCGTAAGGTCGAAGCGGCCATGGCGGCGGGTCGTCTGCGCGCCGTCGTTGCCACCTCCTCCCTGGATCTCGGGGTCGACTGGGGTGACATCGATCTCGTCGTCAATATTGGCGCGCCAAAAGGCGCCTCTCGACTCTTGCAGCGCATCGGACGTGCCAATCACCGTATGGACGAGCCGTCGAGAGGCGTGCTTATTCCGGCCAATCGGTTTGAAGTGCTCGAATGCACTGCGGCACTCGGCGCCATCGCCGAAAACGCCCAGGACACGCCGCCGGCGCGTGTCGGCGCCCTCGACGTGCTCGCGCAGCACGTGCTCGGTACGGCGTGCGGGCAACCATTCCTGGCGGACGAGCTTTATGCCGAGGTGAGGAGCGCTGCGCCCTATGCCGCTCTCCCGCGCGCCGACTTCGACGCGGTGCTCGATTTCGTCGCGACCGGCGGCTACGCGCTGAAAGCTTACGAGCGATTTGCCAAGATCAAGGAGGATACATATGGCCGCTGGCGCATCAGCAACCCCATGATCGCTCAGCGCTACCGCATGAATGTCGGCACCATCGTGGAGGCCGATATGCTGAAAGTCCGCCTCGTTCGCTCGCGAGCCTCGAAGATGATCCGGCGCGGCGGACGGATTCTTGGGGAAGTCGAGGAGTATTTTGTCGAGACCCTGGTGCCGGGCGATACGTTTGTCTTTGCCGGTGAAATCTTGAAATACGAGGCTCTGGTCGAGGACGAGGTCTATGTCTCGCGCGCCTCGGCAGAAGATCCCAAGGTGCCGTCCTATGAGGGCGGAAAATTTCCGCTTTCGACGTATCTTGCCGATCGCGTACGCAGGATCGTCTCCGATCGTGACGAATGGCGGCCGCTGCCGGATCAAGTACGCGAGTGGCTGGAGATTCAGGAATGGCGCTCGCTGGTGCCGGGGCCGACGCAATTGTTGATCGAAACCTTTCCGCGCGGCAACAGATATTACTTCTTGTGCTATCCGTTCGAAGGTCGGCTCGCGCACCAGACACTCGGCATGCTGCTCACCCGCCGGCTTGAGCGGGCGCGCCTTCGTCCGCTGGGATTCGTGGCCAACGAATATGCGCTGGCGGTGTGGGGGCTGGGCGATGTTGCCAAAGAAATCGAGCGCGGCGGGCTGTCGATGGAGGCCTTGTTCGACGAAGACATGCTCGGCGATGATCTGGAGGCCTGGCTGGCCGAATCGGCGCTGATGAAGCGCACCTTCCGAACTTGCGCCATCATCGGCGGGTTGATCGAACGCCGCTTCCCCGGCAAGGAGAAATCGCGCCGGGAAGTCACCATCTCGACCGATCTCGTCTACGACGTGCTGCGCCGCCACCAGCCCGACCACATCCTCTTACGCGCTGCGCGGGGCGATGCCGCGGCGGGTCTTCTCGACATTCGGCGCCTCGGCGATATGCTCGCGCGGATCAAGGGCCGAATCATCCATAGAGCGCTCGATCACGTTTCGCCGCTGGCGGTGCCGGTGATGCTCGAGATCGGCCGCGAGACGGTCTACGGCGAGGCGTCCGAGCAACTGCTGGCGGCAGCCGAGGCCAAACTCGTGAAGGAGGCGATGCAGTGAGAACCGGGAAGTGACGCGGTGAACGGAAATTCCGCGCCTCGTGCCCAGTCCGAATCCAACGGCCAAGCGGCTACGGCGGAAGTCACCGTCACCAACGTGACGGTCGCTATGGATTGCCGCGGCGCGCTGTATTGGCCGGAGGAGCGCGTCCTCGTCATCGCCGATCTGCACTTGGAGAAGGGCTCGAGCTTTGCCAGGCGGGGCATGCTGCTGCCGCCCTATGATACCGCCGAAAGCTTGGCACGAATGGCGGGTGTTATTGCGCGTTTTGCGCCGCGCGCGGTGATCGCGCTCGGCGACAGCTTTCATGACAAGAAGGGGTCAGCTCGCATCGATTCTGCCGATCGGTCGGCGCTTGTGGAACTCCAGCGCGGACGCGATTGGATTTGGATCGCCGGCAATCACGACCCGGTCCCCGCCGCCGGCATCGGCGGCAGCTTCGGAGTTGCGCTCGCGATCGGTGCATTGGTCTTTCGCCACGAACCAACCGGCGCCGAGGGTGAGATTGCCGGTCACCTGCATCCAGTCGCGCGCGTGGGTGGGAGGGGTCACATGGTGACCCGGCGCTGCTTTGCCAGCGATGGAACGCGGCTAATCATGCCGGCCTTCGGGGCCTTTGCCGGCGGCCTCAATGTGCGCCATCGCGCCTTTGCAGACGTCTTCGGCACCTCTGCTTTCACCGCGCATTTGCTGGGCGAGGGACGACTTTATTCGCTTGCAGCCTCCCGCTGCGCGGCGGATTGAGCGCGTCCTTCATGCTGCTGCGCGCGGGCCGGAGACGGTACAAAACTCGGCGAGGAGCTCGGCGAGACGTCGAGTCGCCGGGCTCGCGTCAGGAGCCGCGACCAGCGCCAACTCGGTATTGCCGACGGAAGGAAATCCATCTTTGGCGCGCAACACCTGATGATCGGCAAGGATTGCGGTGTCGGGAAGAATGCTGACGCCCAGGCCGGCGGAGACTGCGGCTTGGATGCTGGCGAAGTTGGGGCTCGTGTAGGCGATATGCCACGCGCGTCCGGCCGCTTCGAGCGCGTGGATCGCGCGATTGCGATAAAGACAGCCCTGCGAGAACACGGCCAGCGGCACAGGATCACGGCCCAGATCGACGGGATGGCTGCGGCTTGTCACCCAAACCAGATTCTCCGGCCAAGCGGCGATCGCGCCGGTTTCGCCGGCATCGCGCTTCATGAGCGCGAGATCAAGCTCGCCGCGCTCGATATCGCTGCGCAATTTGACGCTCAGATCACAACGGACGTCGAGCCTGAGACCCGGCCGTGATCGGGCAAATTTCGACAGCAGGCGCGTGAGGCGATTGGCGGCGAAGTCCTCGGGAATCCCGAGCCGTGTGACGCCCTCGCTTCCCGGCCGAGCGACAACGTCGCGCGCTTCGTCCGCCAGCGAGAGAATTCGCCGCGCGTAGGAGAGAAGGCGCTCGCCCTCTTCAGTCGGCGTTGCGCGTTTTCCATTCCGGTGCAGGAGCACGCGGCCAAACGTCTCCTCCAGCCGGCGAATTTGCTGACTCACCGTGGATTGGGTGCGGTGGACGCGCTCGCCGGCGCGGGTGAAACCACCAGCATCCACAACGGACACGAAACTGCGAAGGAGATCGAGATCAAGCATGCCGGAGGGCCATTAAAATATCAACTGATTACAATTCTACTATTTAATTTCCAAATGACAAGGGCGAAGCGTAGGTCTGTTCCCAGACCGGAGAGAGCCTCATGCGCGTCGCCATTCCCGCTTCCGTCCGTAGCGCCGTGGACCCCTTGCCACTCATGATCGCGGCGTTCTGTTTGCTTTGGAGTTCGGCTTTCGCGGTGGCGAAGCTTGCGCTGGCGGACTGCCCTCCGCTCCTCCTGCTCACCGCGCGTTTCCTGCTTGCAGGTGGGTTGATGCTCACCGCGGCGGCTTTGGACCGTTCGCCATGGCGTGTCGCCCGTCGCGACATTCTCGCCCTCGCACTGCTCGGCATCGCCAATAATGCCCTCTACCTTGGGCTCAACTATGTTGGGATGCGAAGCATTTCGGCGGGTCTGTCCGCGCTGATCGTCAGCGCCAATCCGGTACTGACGGCTGTGCTTGCCGCGATGTTCCTGAACGAAGGGATGACCTGGCGGAAAACGGCAGGACTTCTGCTCGGCATCGGTGGCGTCGGATTTATCGTGGGGAGTCGCATCACCGGCAGAATTGACGATCCCATCGGCATCGCCTTTACCGTCGGGGCACTGGTGTCCCTGGTCGGCGGGACCATTCTGTTCAAACGGCTTGCCCCCAATGGTGGGCTGTGGCTCGGAAATGGTGTGCAGAATCTGGCCGGCGGTCTCGCGATCGCGCCGCTCGCCTTCAGCTTCGAAGCCGTCTCTGAGGTCGTGCCGAGCTGGCGCCTGATCGGCGCGCTGGCCTATTCCGTCCTGTTCGTTTCAGTCTTCGGCTACCTTCTGTGGTTCCACCTCTTAACGGTCAGTGACGCCACGACCGCAAGCGCGTATCACTTTCTGATGCCCCCGCTGGGCATGCTGTTCGGATGGCTCCTTCTCGGCGAGCATATCGCGTGGTTCGATCTTATCGGGCTCGCGCCGGTCGCACTCGGCATCTACCTGGTGACGCGGCCGGGGAGGTCGGCCCGAGCGAAACTGGCGCCAGGTTCGGAAGCTGGTCCGGCCATCGCAGATGGGCTGTCACGGGCCTGTTCAACGGCGCGTTGATTGGCGGTTCTGATCGGCGGCCCCGAGGGCCCCCCATCATTCGGCAGCGCGTGCGTCAATCCCGCCTGAACACGACCGATGCAAACCAGCCGGTGGCGATTGCCATCATTGCCGTGGCGAGCCCGTAGAGCAAACCGTGATCGCGGGCCGCATTGGTGACCACCTGTTCGAAACCCG
>DASSJW010000448.1:0-10131 GCA_035690995.1 Xanthobacteraceae bacterium | reverse complement strand
GCGGCAGATTCCGCGTGCGCTTGCCTGGGCGCTCGACTATGTCGTCAGCGGCGCGATCTTTCGGGTGTTGCGGGCTTCGCCGTATTTCGGGCTGGTGCTGCTCTACTTCCAGACCATGCTGATCTGGTGGCTGCTCCTTTCGGCCGCCGGCGGATGGCTGGTGGCGCTGGGGACGGCGCGCGTGTTCGGCCTCGGCGGCTGGGGCTACTTGGCAGCCGTTCCCGTCGGCATCCTCGCGGCGATTGCGATCTTCCTCGCGCTGCGGCCGCTCGCCAATCGCCTGTTCCTGATCCAGATCAACAACCACTGGCCCTATCTCTGCGCGTTCGCCCGCGGCGAGGCGACCTGCTTCGACGCTCCGATCGAGGCCGGCGCGCAGCGCGTCCTTGCCGCGGTGCGCGCGAACGATGCCGACGAGATCATCGTCGTCGGCCACAGCGGCGGCGGCGCGCTGGCGCCGGCGGTGATCGTGCGCGCGCTCGAGCTCGATCCCGACATTGGCCGCAAGGGACCGCCGCTGGTGCTGGTCACGCTCGGCTCGATCGCTCCGGGCGCCGCGCTGCACCCCAAAGCGGCACGGCTGCGCGCGGTGTTCGCGCGGCTCGCGGTCGAGCCCTCGGTGCTGTGGATCGACTCCCAGTCCCGCGCCGACGTGCTGAATTTCTGGAACTTCGATCCGGTCGAAGGCGTCGGCGCGCGCGTCGACGGCCGGCGTTGCAATCCGCTGATCTGGAAGGTGCGGTTCGGCGACATGCTGTCGCGGCAGTTCTACTGGCGCATCCGGTTCAACTTCTTCCGGCTGCACTATCAATTCATCATGGCGAGCGACCGGCGCGCGCCCTACGACTATTTCCTGCTGGTGTGCGGCCCGGTGCCGGTCGCGGCCTGGGCTCGCGATCCGAACGGCGTGCTGGCGGCGTTTGCCCCCGATGGCCGTCTGGCCGCTGATGCAATGCCGGTTCGGCCCTCCGCCGTTCCGCTCGCGCAAGGTCGCTCGTAACGCGGTGAGGGCAGCAGCGCGTTCGGCGTGGGCGTCACCCCTGCGACAGGCGCTCGATCACGGCCTGTGGAATTGGCGCCGCTTTCATCTTTCCCTTGGTCGCGTCGCCGCGAACCCAGACCCGCGTCTCGAAGCCTTCGACTGCGAGCGCGCCGTTCTTGAGCAGACGGTGGTGCACGTCGAAGCTCGAGCGGCGCAAGTCCGTGGCCCGCGTCTCGATCGTCACGTCGTCGCCGAAGCGGGTGGGAATGAGGAAGCGCGAACGCGCGTTCACCAGCGGGTGCCCGGCGAAATCGTAGGCTTTGAGGTAGTGGTGCTTGGTCATTCCCAGCGCGCGCTCGAGCAGCGCCGAGGTGCAGGCATCGAAGAAAGCGAAATAGCGGGGGTAGTAGACAATCCCGGCCGGGTCGCAGTCGCCCCATTCGATGCGGACGACGCGGCTGTTGACGAGCATTCTTGGGGTCCTTGCGATCGGTTCAGCGCGGCGCCATGCGCAACGCGCCGTCGAGGCGAATGACCTCGCCGTTGATATACGTGTTCTCGATGATGTGACGCGCGAGCGAGGCGAACTGCTCCGGACGCCCCAGCAGCTTGGGGAACGGCACCGCCGCCGCAAGACTCTTTTGCGCCTCTTCCGGCAACGCCATGAGCATCGGCGTGTGGAAGATGCCCGGCGCGATGGCGTTGACGCGAATGCCGAACTGCGCGAACTCGCGCGCCGCCGGCAGGGTCAGCGCCGCGACGCCGCCCTTGGAGGCGGAATAGGCGGCTTGGCCGACCTGACCTTCGAACGCCGCCACCGAGGCGGTGGAGATGATCACGCCGCGCTCGCCGTCGGCGAGCGGGCTCAGGCTTTGCATGTCGGCAGCGGCGAGCCGCATCATGTTGAAGGTGCCGATCAGGTTGATGGCGATGACGCGCTCGAAATCTCCGAGCGGCATCGGCCCGTCGCGGCCGACGATGCGTTTCGCCGGGCCCACGCCCGCGCAATTGATCAGGATGCGCGCCGCGCCGTGCTTGGCGCGCGCCTGCGCCAGCGCCGCGGCGGATTGCTCGGCATTGGTGACGTCGCACTGCACGGCGTAACCGCCGATCTTTTCCGCGACCGCGCGCGCGCCATCGAGATTGACGTCGAGGCAGGCGACCTTGACGCCGGCATGCGCGAGCTCGGCGGCGGTCGCCGCGCCCAGGCCGGAGGCGCCGCCGGTCACGACGGCCGCATGTCCTTTCATATCCATGGTCAGTGCTTCCGTGCGGGGGTGGCGTCGGGGTTCTCGATCAGCAGCGCGATGCCCTGGCCGCCGCCGATGCAGGCCGAGGCGATGCCGTAGCGCAGCCGTGCGCGGCCGAGCTCGCGCGCCAGCGTGATGGCGAGCCGCACGCCGGTTGCACCCAGCGGATGCCCGATGGCGATGGCGCCGCCGTTGACGTTGAGCTTCGCTTCGTCGATGCCGAGCTCGCGCGCGCACGCCATCACCTGCGCACCGAAGGCCTCGTTGATCTCGAAGCGGTCGATATCGGCCAGCGTGAGGCCGGCGCGGGCGAGCACGGCCTTGATGGCCGGCACCGGGCCGATGCCCATGACCTCGGGCGGTACGCCGACGGTCGCCCCCGCCACAATGCGCGCGAGCGCGGACTTGCCGCGCTTCTTGGCGTAGTCGGAAGAGGCGACGAGCGCCGCCGCGGCGCCATCGACGATGGCGGAGGAGTTGCCGCCGGTCTGCACCCCACCGAAGGCCGGCCGGATGCCGGCGAGCGCCTCGAGCGGCGACAGACGCACATGGGTGTCGGCGGCGAGCTCTTTCGTACCGCGCAGCTTGAGCTCGCGCGGCTGGTAGCCCTGGCGCTCGAACCGCTCGTTCTTGATCGGGGTGATCTCGCCGGCGAAGAAGCCCGCGCGCTGCGCGGCGATCGCGCGCTCGAAGCTCTGCGCGGCAAAGGCATCGACCTGCGGCCGCGTGATCTGGTATTGGCGCGCGAGTGTCTCGGCGGTGTCGCCCATGCTCACATTGGCGGCCGGATCGAGCAGCGCCTCCCAGAGAAAATCCTTGAAATCGACCGCCCCCATGCGAAACCCGCGCATGGTGTAGGAGGCGACCGGATTGCGGCTCATCGATTCCGCGCCTACGCAGAGCGCGAGCCCGATATCCCTGTGCGCGATGAAATCGGCCGCCTGCATGAGCACTTCGATGCCGGTGCCGCATACCCGTTGCACCATGTGCGCCGGCACCTCGATCGGCACCTGCGAATAGAGCCCGATGTGGCGCGGCAGGCAGTAGGTGTCGAAGCTCGCCTGCGCCATCGAGCCGGTGATGACGGCGCCGACGTCCTGCGGTGGGACGCCCGCATGGGCGAACACTTCGCGTGCGGCCTTGATGCCGAGATCGGTCGGCGAAACGGCCGCCAATGCGCCGTTGTAATCGGCGAACGGCGTGCGCACGCCGTCGAGGAGCCAGATGTCGCTCCAGCTCGCGGTGAGCCCGTCCGTGGTGTTCGCCATGTTCAGGCTCCCTGGTCGATCACGATCACCCGCCCGGACGGCTCGGGCGCGTAGAGCTCGGCCACGAGCGCTGCGCGGCGGGCGAGCACCGCGCGCTGGTTGATCGATCCCTTGTCGGTCATTTCGCCGGCATCGAGCAAGGGCGGCTCGCTCAGCAGGATGGCGCGGCAGACGCGGTTGGAGCTGCCCGTGCTGCTGCCAGCAAAAGCCGTGAGCCGGGCGCGCAATTCGGCGAGCACGCCGGCATCGGCGGTGACGTCGACCACGTCATCGCCGGTGAGCCGGCGGCAGGCCTCGAGATTTGGAAAGATCAACGCGCCGATCTCATCGCAATCGGCGCCGGCGATGACGACGTCGCGCGCATAGGGCTCGAGTTCTGCCAGCAGGCGCGCGCGCAATGGGCCGACATTCACCCAGGTGCCGGTCGAAAGCTTGAAGTCCTCGGCGATGCGGCCGTCGAACAACAGCCCTTCGCCCGGGTCGTCGGGATCCTGGAATTTGAGCGCGTCGCCGAGCTTGTAGAACCCCTCCGGGTCGAAGGCCGCCGCCGTGAGCTCAGCCTGGCGCCAATAGCCCGGCATGATGTTGGGCCCGCGCAGCCGCGCCTCGAGCTTGCCCTCGCACGGCACGAGCTTGAGCTCCACGCCCGGCACCGGAACGCCCATATTGGTGGAGTCCTTGCTCTGCCACATTCGCGCGATCGCCATCGGGGCGCTTTCGGTCGAGCCCAGGCCGGTCAGGAACATGATCCGCTCCCCGCAAGCCGCGAGCGCAAGCTCCTGCATTTCGTCGAACACCGATTGCGACAGCGCCGCGCCGGCGAACCAGAGCACTTTGAGCCGCCGGAAGAAAGTGTTTCGCAATTGCGCGTCGGCGCGCAGATAGGGCAGCAGCGCCTCATAGCCTTTCGGCACCGTGAAGTACCAGTTGGTCGCGACCTCGCGCAGGTTTCTTACCGTGGTTTCGATCAACCCCGGCACCGGCTTGCCCTCGTCGATGTACAGGGTGCCGCCGCTGTAGAGCACGAAGCCGAAGTTGTGGTTGCCGCCGGCGGTATGGTGCCAGGGCGACCAGTCCACGATGACCGGCGGCTCGTCCTCGAAGTACGCCAGCTGCGACAGGAGCATCGCCTGGTTCGAGCACCACATGCGCTGGGTGTTGATCACCGCTTTCGGTATCCCGGTCGAGCCCGAGGTGAACAGGAACTTGACGATGGTGTCGGGCCCGACCTGGGCGTGCGCCGGGTCGACAGCCCCCGACGGTGTGGGCGTCAGCAATGCCTGCAGGAGTGTGGTGGGGCGGCTTGCAAGCGGGTTGCGGGCGACGACGACCTCGACTTCGCGCGGCACGACCGCCTCGATGGTGCGGCGGTAGGGCTCGCCGTCGGCGGTGAAGACGAGCCCCGGGGTGAGCAGCTCCATGATCGACCGGAGCTTGCCGAAATCCTGCGAGATGAGCGAATAGGCCGGCGAGATCGGCGCATAGGGGACGCCGACATACATGGCGGCGAGGCCGACGAGCGCATGCTCGATGTCGTTGCCCGACAGGATCACGATCGGCCGCTCCGGCGAAAGGTCGCGCCGCAGCAGCGCCGCGCCGATGCAGCGGACCTGCTCCAAGGTCTGGGCATAGGTGAGCTTGCGCCAGCCGCCGCCGGCATCCCGTTGCGCCAGAAAGATCCGTTCGGGCGCGGTCGCCGCCCAGTGGTCGAGCCGCTCGGTCAGCTTCGCCGGGTAGGGCGCGAGCGCGTGCGGCGATTTGAGGTGGATGACGCCGTCCGGCCGGCGCTCCACGAGGACGTCGCGGGGGCCGAGGCGGACCGGCCGCACCGGCGCCGCCGGGGCAGCTTCGGGACGACGCTCTTTGACCGGGGCCGCCATGGTGGATCGCTCGGCGTCAGGTCTTGTTGTGCGCAGGTTTATTGTGCACGGGCTTTTTGTGCACGACTTTTGGCGCGCGCTTTTCGAGGAAGGCCTTGAGCCGCACCTTGGCCTCGTCGTCGGCCTGGGCGATCGCCGAGATCAGCGCCTCGGTGACATAGCCCATGGCGTGATCGGATTCGGCGATCCGCGGCAGCACCTGGGTGACGGCGAAATTGGTCATGGGAGCGTTGCCGGCGATGCGCTCGGCGAGCTCGATGCCTTTGGCGAGACCTTCGCCGGGCGCAACGAGATAATGCGAGATCCCGATCGCCTGGCCTTCCTCGGCGTCGTAGCTGCGGCCGGTGAGCATCATGTCCATCATGCGCGCCGTGCCGATGAGCCGTGGCAGGCGCACCGAGCCGCCGCCGCCGACGAAGATGCCGCGGCTGCCTTCCGGCAGCGCGTAGTAGGCCGAGCCTTCCGCTACCCGGATGTGGCACGCCGCCGCGATTTCGAGCCCGCCGCCGACCACGGCGCCGTGCAGCACCGCGACCACCGGCACCTTGCCGAATTCGATGCGTTCGAAGGCGCGATGCCAGCTGCGGGAATGTGCGATGCCCTGCGCGACATCGCGCGCGCTGAGCTCACCGAGATCGAGCCCCGAGCAGAAATGGTCGCCTTCGCCCGCCAGCACGACGGCCCTGACGTCATCCGGCAGGCCGGCAAAGAATGCCTCGATGCCGAAAACGGTCGGGTCGTCGATGGCATTGCGTTTTTCCGGCCGCGCCAGGAAGAGCACGGCGATGTCGTCGCGGCGTTCGGCCCTAAGCGACTGCGGCAGTCGCACCTCGAAGCCGCCACCGGATTTGCTCACGCGATCCTCAAATCTCACATCTCATATCGGTTCGGTGACATTTCTCCCAAAAGGGGTCAAGCGCTCACACGACTTCGTAGACGTCGAGCCGCACCGCGCGCGCCTCGCGCGCGCCAGTCCCGAGCGCCAGGATGCGGTTGAGCCAGGCCAGGTCCGGGTCCGCGGTCTCGAACCGCATCAGGGTGCGGAAATAATAGCGCGAGGGGTCGACCGTCTCGCCGCGTGCGAGCGCCGCGATAACCTCGGGCGGGCCGTGACGCAGCCCATCGCTGGTGACGAGGACACGGGTCCCGTGATCGGTCTCGATGCCATAGCGCGCCTGCAGATCGGTTACCCCGTCCGGCCGCACGATCTGCCAGTCCGCGCCGGGCAGGATCCGGCCCTTGAGCCGTGGCCCATCGATGCGGCCGCCGAGGATGTCGATCACCCGCCGCTCGCCATAGGGCGTCTGCCCGAAATGCCTGATCTCGCCGAGCTCGGCATGGATCGTGAAGATCGGCGCCTGCGATATCATGATCAGCGCTCGGTTGAGACCGCAGCCCCGCTGCGCGTACGCGGTATTTGACCCTGCCGGGCATGACCCCTAAATGAACCCGCGATCATTGGGAAGTGCCGGCATGTCCCGTTTCCTGTCCCTCGCCGAGGCCGTCGAATCGACCATCCGGGATGGCGATACGGTCGCCATGGAAGGGTTTACCCATCTCATTCCGTATGCGGCGGGGCACGAGGTCATCCGCCAGCGCCGCCGGCATCTCACCCTCGTCCGGATGACGCCCGACCTCATCTACGATCAGCTCATCGGCATGGGCTGCGCCGACAAGCTGGTCTTCTCCTGGGTTGGCAACCCCGGCGTCGGCTCGTTGCATCGCTTCCGCGACGCCTACGAGAACGGCTGGCCGGGCCCGATCACGATCGAGGAGCACTCCCATGCCGCCATGGCCAATGCCTACGAGGCGGGCGCCGCCGGGCTGCCATTTGCGGTCTTTCGCGGTTATCTCGGCGTCGACCTGCCGAAGGTGAACCCCAACATCAAGCACATTACTTGTCCGTTCACCGGCGAGCGGCTGGCCGCCATACCGGCGATCCGGCCGGACGTCGCCGTGATTCACGCGCTCAAGGCCGACCGCGCCGGCAACGTCTTCATCGAGGGCATCGTCGGGGTGCAGAAGGAAGCGGTGCTGGCGGCGAAACGCTCGCTCGTCACGGTGGAGGAGATCGTCGACGACTTCGGGGAGCGCAGCCCCAACGCGGTGATCCTGCCGAGCTGGACCGTCGGCGCCATTGCCTGCGTGCCGGGCGGCGCCCATCCGTCCTATGCGCACGGCTACTACAAGCGCGACAATGCCTTCTACAAGGCCTGGGACGCGATCTCCCGCGACCGCGACGGCTTTCTCGCCTGGATGAAGGCGAACGTGCTGGAGCAAGGACCGGGTGTGTTCGCCGTGCATTCTTTGCATACCGCAGGCAAGTCCGCACAGGCAGACGCAGGCAAGTCTACGCAGCCTGCGCGCGCGACCGACGCGGCGGAATGAGGACGCGATGGCGCACACCGCCAACGAGATGATGACGATCGCGGCGGCGCGCGCGCTGCGCAACAGCGACATCTGCTTCGTCGGCATCGGCATGCCGTCGGCGGCCTGCAACCTGGCGCGGCTCACCCATGCGCCCGACATCACGCTGATCTACGAATCCGGCACCATCGCCACCAAGCCCGATGTGCTGCCGCTCTCGATCGGTGACGGGGAATTGTGCGACACCGCGCTCACCACCGTTCCAGTGGTGGAAATGTTCCG
This sequence comes from Xanthobacteraceae bacterium, assembly GCA_035690995.1. Taxonomy (GTDB): domain Bacteria; phylum Pseudomonadota; class Alphaproteobacteria; order Rhizobiales; family Xanthobacteraceae; genus VAZQ01. The sequence goes on along the minus strand of DASSJW010000448.1, from coordinate 2,102 downwards.
CTACTGGCTGCAGGGCGGCCGGTTTTCCGTCGGCTTCCTCGGCGGGGCGCAGATCGATCGCTTCGCCAATCTCAACACCACGGTGGTCGGTCCCTACCAGAAGCCGAAGACACGGCTTCCCGGTGGCGGCGGCGCACCCGAGATCTCCAGCGCCTGCGGCGAGATTTTCATCATCATGCGCCAGTCGCCGCGCAGCTTCGTCGAGAAGCTCGACTTCGTGACCTCGTTCGGCCACGGCGAAGGCGGCGATCACCGCACCAGGATGGGACTCGCGACCAAGGGTCCGACCAAGCTGGTCACCGATCTCGCGGTCTTCGAGCCCGATCCCGTCAGTAGGGAAATGACGGTCACCTCGATCCATCCGGGCGTGACGCGCGATGCGATCAAGGCCAATACCGGCTGGGCCGTGCGCTACGCAGCCGACGTCACCGAGACCCCCGCGCCGACCGACCGGGAGCTTTCCGTCCTGCGCGAGGTGCACGCCCGTACCGCCCGCGCGCACGGCGATGCGGCGTAGGTAAATGCCCATGATCCGCCGATGCCAATGTTCCGGCGTGCGGGGACGAGCTTCAATCGCAAGGGCCACGACATGACCAACACCGGCGACGTTTTTCTCTGCGACGCAGTACGCACTCCGATCGGGCGTTACGGCGGCGCGCTCGCCCGCGTGCGCACCGACGATCTCGCCGCCATTCCGATCCGGGCGCTGATGGGACGCCATCCCAAGGTCGACTGGTCGGCGCTCGACGAGGTCGTGTTCGGCTGCGCCAACCAGGCTGGCGAGGACAACCGCAACGTGGCGCGCATGGCGCTGTTGCTGGCTGGTATCCCCGACTCCGTGCCCGGCGTCACCGTCAACCGGCTCTGCGCTTCCGGCCTCAATGCCATCGGTGACGCCGCGCGCGCCATTCGCTGCGGCGAGGCCGAGTTCGCCATCGCCGGCGGCGTCGAATCCATGACCCGCGCGCCCCTGGTCATGGGCAAGGCGCAGGAGGCGTTTCAGCGCAACGCCGATGTCTACGACACCACGCTCGGCTGGCGCTTCGTCAATCCGCTGCTCAAGGCGCAGTACGGCGTCGACTCCATGGCCGAGACCGGCGAGAACGTCGCCGAGGAGTACCAGGTGTCGCGCGCCGACCAGGATGCTTTTGCGGTGCGCTCGCAGCAGCGCGCGGGCAAGGCGATGGCGGCGGGCTATTTCGCCGAGGAGATCGTCGCGGTCGAAATTCCCGGCGGCAAGAGCGGTCCGGTCAAGGTCGAGAAGGATGAGCATCCGCGGCCGGAGACGACGCTCGAAGGCTTAAGCAAGCTCAAGCCGATCGTGCGCAATCCCGGCACCATCACCGCCGGCAACGCCTCGGGCATCAACGATGGCGCGGCGGCCGTGATCCTCGCCTCGGCGCAGGCGGCGCAGCGCCACGGGCTCACGCCGCGCGCCCGCGTGCTCGGCATGGCGTCGGCGGCGGTGCCGCCGCGGGTGATGGGCATTGGTCCGGTGCCTTCGACCCGCAAGCTGATGGCGCGGCTCGGGTTCAAGATCGGCGATTTCGATCTGATCGAGATCAACGAGGCGTTCGCCTCGCAGGGGCTCGCATGCCTGCGGCAACTCGGCGTCGCCGACGACGCCGAGCACGTCAATCCGCATGGCGGCGCGATCGCGCTCGGGCACCCGCTTGGCATGTCGGGCGCGCGCATCGCCCTCACCGCGGTGCACGGCCTGGAGAAACGCGGCGGCCGGCGAGCGCTCGCCACCATGTGCGTCGGCGTGGGGCAGGGGGTTTCGCTCGCGCTCGAGCGGGTCTAGCGCGCCGCTCCGCGACGCATTTGCTCAGCCTCATGCGTCTTGCGGCGTGAGGCAGAGAAACCAAAACGCAAAGGAGATGCTGCCGGTGGCGATGAGTGCAGGCTACATTCCGTGCCATCCCAATCCGTCGAAGCCGAAATACCGGCCGCCGGCGGGCGCGGTCGACGCGCACTGCCATGTGTTCGGCCCGGAGAGCAGATTTCCCTACGCCCCGGAGCGCAAATACACCCCATGTGATGCGCCCAAGGAAAAGCTGTTCGCGCTGCGCGACTTTCTCGGCTTCGACAAGAACGTGATC